>NZ_JBXAXT010000003.1:0-296806 GCF_056781895.1 Dellaglioa sp. CoH-57-MRSF-22
TAAGCTTCTTAGCGCCAAGAGTAGTTGGGGGTCGCCCCCTGCGAGGGTAGGACGTTGCCATGCTTTTTTTATTATTTGGAGGTTTAGCTCAGTTGGGAGAGCGTCTGCCTTACAAGCAGAGGGTCACAGGTTCAAGCCCTGTAACCTCCATTTGAGCCGTTAGCTCAGTTGGTAGAGCATCTGACTTTTAATCAGAGGGTCGACAGTTCGAGCCTGTCACGGCTCATTTTCAATTCCACATTCTGCGGGTGTGGCGGAATTGGCAGACGCACTAGATTTAGGATCTAGCGTCGTAAGACGTGGGGGTTCAAGTCCCTTCACCCGCATCATTTTCAGTTATGCCGACTTAGCTCAGTTGGTAGAGCACCTGATTTGTAATCAGGGGGTCGGGCGTTCGAATCGTCTAGTCGGCACCATTTTTTAATTTTTTTGCGGAAGTAGCTCAGTGGTAGAGCATCACCTTGCCAAGGTGGGGGTCGCGGGTTCGAATCCCGTCTTCCGCTTTTCAATAAATGCCGGGGTGGCGGAACTGGCAGACGCACAGGACTTAAAATCCTGCGGTGAGTGATCACCGTACCGGTTCGATTCCGGTCCTCGGCACCATTTATTGTTTTAATTTTATATTTTTAATGCACCCATAGCGCAACTGGATAGAGTGTCTGACTACGAATCAGAAGGTTGTAGGTTCGACTCCTACTGGGTGCATTTTTTTGTGTTCGGGAAATAGCTCAGCTTGGTAGAGCACCTGGTTTGGGACCAGGGGGTCGCAGGTTCGAATCCTGTTTTCCCGATTAATTGAAAAAGGAATTTAAACTTTATGTTTAAATTCCTTTTTTTGTTTAGGACAAATAACTTTCAATTTTAATTTATATTTCGTATAATGAAAGTCAACATTAGTCAAACTATTTGAGGTGATGAATATGCAGGGTCAGAATATTTCTGATGTGATTGAGAAGTATTTTAAGAAAATTCTTTTAGACGAAAAAGAAATAGTCATTAAACGTTCTGAAGTTGCTGAATTATTTAATTGTGTACCATCGCAAATAAATTATGTTATTAACACGCGATTTACTATTCAAAATGGATATGTAGTAGAGAGTAAACGTGGTGGCGGTGGATATATTAGGATAGAAAAGGTAAATCTTTTTGTAGATCAAGAATTTATTCAAACAATAGAAAATTTAATTGGTACAAACGTATCCCAACAAGAAGGTTACGATATTATTCAAAGTTTATATGATGAGAAGACATTGACAAAAAAAGAATCAAATTTAGTTTTAGCTATAATAAAGAAAGATGTTTTTCTTGGTATGGATACAGAATCAGAAAATATGATACGCGCTAAAATGTTGATTAATTTAATTAATCGCTTACGATATGAAGAGTAGAAAGAGGTAATAATATGGATAATTTATTTACGCCGAGTGCAAAAGAAGTTCTTATTCGAGCACAGGAAGCTGCTAAACACTATCGTCAACAAGCCGTTGGTACTGAACATTTACTTTTGGCTTTGTCTGAAGTACAAAATGGTATTGCAGATAAAGTATTGAAACAATTTAATGTTGATCCAGAAGATATAATGGAAGAAATCGAAAGATTCACTGGTTATGGATCATTGAGATTAAATAAAAATGATAATTATTTACCTTACTCACCAAAAGCAAAAATGATTTTATCAATTGCTAACGATGAAGCTAAAAATTTAAATGCAAGTAAGGTGGGTACAGAGCATCTTTTACTAGCGCTAACAAGTAATAATGAAATATTATCATCAAGAATTATGGGCGGATTAAGTGCTGATGTTAAGCAGGTACGTAAAATGATTTTCCGTCAACTTGGTGTCAGTGAAGTTCAGATGAGACAAAAGAATCGTGGTAAACAAACTCCAGAAGAGGGAACACCTACATTAGATGAATTAGCACGTGATTTGACTAAAATGGCTCGTGATAAGCAGATTGACCCTGTAATTGGTCGAGATTCTGAAGTGAAAAGATTAACTCAAGTATTGAGTCGTCGAACTAAGAATAATCCAGTGTTAATTGGTGAACCTGGTGTTGGTAAGACTGCAATCGCTGAGGGGTTTGCTCAACGATTAGTTGACGGAAACGTTCCTGAAGACATGATTGGAAAACGATTAATGATGCTTGATATGGGATCATTAGTTGCGGGAACAAAATATCGTGGTGAATTTGAAGATCGGTTAAAGAAAATATTGAAAGAAGTATACACGACTAAAGATGTTATTTTATTTATTGATGAATTACACACGTTAATTGGTGCAGGGGGTGCAGAAGGTGCAATAGATGCATCTAATATATTAAAACCTGCATTGGCTCGTGGTGAAGTTCAAGTTATTGGTGCAACGACATTAGATGAGTATCAAAAATACATTGAATCTGATGCTGCTTTGGAACGACGTTTTGCGACAATCACAATCAAAGAACCAACAGAAGCACAGACTGTTGATATTTTAAAGGGACTCCGACCTAAATATGAGGCACATCATCGCGTGCAAATTACCGATGATGCAATTGAAGCAGCAGTAGAAATGGGTAATCGATATATTACTGATCGATTCCTACCTGATAAGGCGATTGATTTAATGGATGAAGCCGCTGCTCAGGTTCGTATTGAGCGCCCAAGGACTAAATCAAAATTAAGTAAAAAACAAGATCAACTTGACGAATTGCGTCAACAAAAAGATGATGCAGTTAGTCAGCAAGATTTTGAATTAGCTGCGGGTATTCGTACAAAAGAAATGCGTGTTAAAAAGCAGGTTGAAGATTTAGAAGCCGAAAAAAATGCTGCCGTTAAGTCTAGTGCAGAACATTATGATATAAAGGTAACTAGCGAAGAAATTGCAGGAATTGTTTCTGATTGGACAGGTGTTCCAGTACAACAATTGAATAAAAGTGAAAGTGATCGCTTAATTCATCTTGAAGACATTTTGCATAAACGTGTTATTGGTCAAAATGAGGCAGTTAGCTCAATTGCAAAGGCTATTCGACGTGCTAGAAGCGGATTGAAAAATCCAGCAAGACCAATTGGTTCATTCATGTTCCTTGGGCCAACGGGTGTTGGTAAAACTGAATTAGCTAAGGCACTTGCTGAAGCTATGTTTGGCTCTGAAGAAGCAATGATTCGAGTGGATATGTCGGAATATATGGAAAAATATAGTACAAGTCGCTTGATTGGATCGCCACCAGGTTACGTTGGATATGATGAAGGTGGACAATTGACTGAAAAAGTTCGTCAGACACCATATTCTGTTGTTCTCTTGGATGAAGTTGAAAAAGCGCATCCTGATGTTTTTAATATTTTACTTCAAGTGTTAGATGATGGATACTTAACAGATTCTAAAGGACGTCGTATTGATTTTAGAAATACAATTATCATTATGACATCTAACTTAGGTGCAACTGCCGTTCGTGATGAGAAGTTTGTTGGATTTGGTGTAGAATCTGAAAAAGATGAATATAAGGCAATGTCTGGAAAAATTCGCGCGGCTCTTAAAAAAGCCTTTCGTCCAGAATTTTTAAACCGAATTGATGAATCAATTATATTCCATTCATTAACTAAAGTTGAATTACATGAGATTGTGAAATTGATGACTAAAGAAGTTATTGATAGGTTGAAGGAACAAGATATTAAGGTTAAAATATCACCTGCAGCAATTGATGTGATTGCTAAGGCAGGGTTTGATCCAGAATATGGTGCTAGACCCATTCGTCGTGCATTACAAACAGAAGTTGAGGACCGTCTAAGTGATATTCTTCTTTCTGGTCAAATAAAAGATAATGATAATATTACAATTGGTGCTGTAAAAGGTGTTATCAAAGTAACGATTAAAGAATCAAAAACTAAAGTAGCAGTGAAGTAAACTTAAAAAGGTGTAACTATTCATGTAGTTGCACCTTTTTTATCACTAGAAAAGGAGTGTTATCTATGGAAAAAATAGATCTTATTGTAATTGGTGGAGGCTCTGCTGGAATTGCAGCAGCAAATCGAGCTGGTTCTTTTGGAAAAAAAGTAATTTTAATAGAAGGAAATGAAATTGGTGGAACTTGTGTCAACGTTGGATGTGTACCTAAAAAGATTATGTGGTCTGCAGCAGCGTTAGCACAAGATTTTGATTTAGCTACTGATTATGGGTTTACTAAACAACAGCCGCAACTTGATTTTGAAAAATTAGTTGCTAACCGTTCTGCATATATTGAACGATTACATGGCGCATATTTCAGAAATTTAGATAAAAATCAGGTACAAGTCATTAAAGGCTATGCAAAATTTATTGATAATCAAACAGTTGAAGTTAATGGCTCAAAATATGTCTCAGAGCACATACTAATTGCAACTGGTGGAACACCCAATATACCCGACATTCCTGGCGCAACGTATGGGATTGAATCTAATCAATTCTTTGATGATTTGAAAGAATTACCTGCTAAAGTTGCGGTTATCGGAAACGGTTATATTGGTACTGAACTTGCTGGAACGTTGAATGCACTAGGGTCAAAAGTTCACATGTATGCAAAATACGACACGTTGTTACCTAATTTTGATGAATTAATTTCAACAAATGTAACAGAAACGTATATAGAAAATGGAATTGATATTAGTTTTAACTCAAAGGTGACAGAGTTGAAACGGCGAAGTGATGGTAAATATGAAGTTATTACCAATGATGACTCATTGGTCGTAGATTGTGTTATTTGGGCGGTTGGCCGCCGACCAGTTACCGATAAAATGAATATTTCTGCCACAAATATTAAATTAAATGATAATGGTACTATTGTGGTCGACGAGTATCAAAATACATCAGTTGCTGGTATTTATGCGACTGGGGATGTTATTGGTAAACTTGACTTAACACCTGTTGCAATTGCAGCTAGCCGAAGATTAATGGAGCGTGTGTTTAATAATAAACCTACGGAACATTTAGATTATAAATTGGTACCCACAGTGGTATTCTCACATCCAGTTGCTGGAACGATTGGTTTAACTGAAGCTGAAGCAACTTTAGAATATGGTCAAGAAAATCTAAAAATTTATCGATCATCATTTACACCAATGCGTTATAGTTTAGGTGATAGTAAGGTGAAGGAAAACCTGAAGTTAATTACGGTTGGTAAAGATGAACGAATTGTTGGATTACATGGTGTTGGAGAAGGCATGGACGAAATGCTACAAGGATTTGCAGTAGCAATTAAAATGGGCGCAACTAAAAAAGATTTCGATGATACAGTTGCTATTCACCCAACGAGTGCTGAAGAATTTGTGACGATGACTTAATGAGCACGAACTGTTGACATCCGATTCAATAGCGTATATGATAATTAAATGTATAATACTGTGAATTTTTATAGCTGATTACGATCTATTGTCCGTAAGAAGCCTTATAGAGAGACAAAAATGGTGATTATTTAAAAATAAATAAACTGTTTTTGTTTTTTCTTTTGCCAAAAAAACCGATTTTTTCGTCTAGTATGCAATTTGTAATCAAACTGTAATATAAAATCATCGGACTTTGGCAGGTTTACAGAATAAATTTGAGAGGTGACTAATTTGGCTGGACATTTAGTAAACTACGGTAAACACAGTACACGTAGAAGTTACGCACGTATCAAAGAAGTTTTAGATTTACCTAATTTAATCGAAATTCAAAGTGACTCTTACCAATGGTTCTTGGATGAAGGTCTTCGTGAAATGTTTGAAGACATCATGCCAATTGACGATTTTGCTGGTAACTTATCATTAGAATTTGTTGATTACCAATTATTAGAACCTAAATACACTGTAGATGAAGCACGCGCACATGATGCGAACTATTCGGCTCCATTACATGTTACATTACGTTTAACTAACCATGAAACTGGCGAAATTAAATCTCAAGATGTTTTCTTTGGTGATTTCCCATTAATGACAGAACAAGGAACATTTATCATTAATGGTGCTGAACGAGTTATTGTTTCTCAATTAGTTCGTTCACCAGGGGTTTACTACAATGGTTCATTAGATAAAAATGGCCGTGAAACATATGGCACAACTGTTATTCCTAACCGTGGTGCATGGTTAGAATATGAATCAGATGCTAAAAATATTTCATATGTACGTATTGATCGTACACGTAAAATTCCATTAACTGAATTGGTCCGCGCTTTAGGATTTGGTTCTGATGATGAAATTATTGAAATGTTGGGTAACAATGATAGCTTAATGCTAACACTTGAAAAAGATGTTCATAAAAATACGGATGATTCACGTGTTGAAGAATCTTTAAAAGATGTTTATGAACGTCTACGTCCCGGCGAACCTAAAACAGCTGATAGCTCACGTAGTTTATTGACAGCTCGTTTCTTTGATCCAAAACGTTACGACTTAGCTCCAGTTGGTCGTTACAAAATTAATAAAAAATTAAGCTTGAAAACACGTTTATTGAACCAAACATTAGCTGAAACATTGGCTGATCCAGATACTGGTGAAGTACTTGCACAAAAAGATACCGTAATTGATAAACAAGTTATGGAAACTTTAGCACCATATCTTGATCGTCAAGATTTCAAGACGGTCACATACCACCCATCAGAAGATGGTGTTGTTACTGAACCTATGGTACTTCAAATCGTTAAGGTTTATTCTCAAGTAGACCCAGAACGTGAGATGCCAATGATTGGTAATGGCAATATTGACTTACAATACAAACATATTGTACCTGCTGATATTATTGCTTCAATGAACTATTTCTTTAATTTAAAAGAAAATATTGGTTCTGTGGATGATATTGATCATTTAGGTAACCGTCGTATTCGTTCAGTTGGTGAATTACTACAAAATCAATTTAGAATTGGTTTATCACGTATGGAACGTGTTGTACGTGAACGTATGTCAATTCAAGATACAACAACTGTTACACCACAACAATTGATTAACATTCGTCCTGTTGTGGCTTCTATTAAAGAATTCTTTGGTTCATCTCAATTATCACAATTCATGGATCAAACTAATCCACTTGGTGAATTGACACATAAACGTCGTCTTTCTGCCTTAGGACCTGGTGGTTTGACTCGTGATCGTGCTGGATATGAAGTTCGTGATGTTCATTACACGCATTACGGTCGTATGTGTCCAATTGAAACGCCTGAAGGACCTAACATTGGTTTGATTAATAGTTTATCAAGTTATGCACGTGTTAACCGATATGGTTTTATTGAAACACCTTATCGTCGTGTGAGCTGGGAATCACATCAAGTAACTGATAAAATCGATTACTTGACTGCTGATGAAGAAGATAACTATGTTATTGCACAGGCTAACTCACCATTAAATGAAGATGATTCATTTGTAAATGAACTCGTTATGGCTCGTAATCGTTCAGAAAATATCGAAATCGGTATTGATAAAGTCGATTACATGGATGTTTCACCTAAACAAGTTGTGGCTGTTGCTACAGCATGTATTCCTTTCTTGGAAAATGATGATTCTAACCGTGCCTTGATGGGTGCCAATATGCAACGTCAAGCTGTTCCTTTAATCAATCCTCATTCACCACTTGTTGGTACAGGTATTGAATATAAGGCAGCTCATGATTCTGGTGTCGCTTTAATTAACAAAAACGAAGGTACTGTTGAATACGTTGATGCACGTGAAATTCGTGTTCGTCGTGAAGATGGCGCTTTAGATAAATACAAATTAATGAAATTCCATCGTTCAAATGGTGGTAAAAACTACAATCAACGTCCAATTGTTCGTGTAAACGATCATGTTGATGCTGATGAAATTTTAGCTGATGGTCCTTCAATGGAAAATGGGGAATTAGCTTTAGGCCAAAACCCATTAGTTGCCTTTATGACTTGGAATGGTTATAACTTTGAAGATGCTGTTATCATTAACGAACGTCTTGTTCGTGATGATGTCTACACATCAATTCATATTGAAGAATTTGAATCAGAAGCACGTGATACAAAATTAGGACCTGAAGAAATTACTCGTGAAATTCCTAATGTTGGTGAAGATTCATTAAAAGATCTTGATGAATTTGGTATCGTCCGTATTGGTGCTGAAGTTAATGATGGTGATATCTTAGTTGGTAAAGTAACACCTAAAGGGGTTACTGAATTATCTGCTGAAGAACGTTTATTACATGCTATCTTTGGAGAAAAGGCTCGTGAAGTACGCGATACTTCATTGAAAGTTCCTCATGGTGGTGGCGGTATTGTTCAAGATGTTAAAATCTTTACTCGTGAAGCAGGGGATGAATTAAGTCCTGGTGTTAATATGATGGTTCGTATCTACATTGCACAAAAACGTAAGTTACGTGTGGGTGATAAGATGGCTGGACGTCATGGTAACAAAGGGGTTGTTTCAATCGTTGTCCCTTCTGAAGATATGCCTTACATGCCAGATGGTACACCAGTTGATATTCTTTTGAATCCCATGGGTGTTCCTTCTCGTATGAATATTGGACAAGTTTTAGATCTTCATTTAGGTATGGCTGCTCGTAAATTAGGTATCCATGTTGCAACACCAGTTTTTGATGGTGCTCGCGATTCAGATATCTGGAATGTCTTTAAAGAAGCTGGAATTTCAGATGATGGTAAGACAATCTTATATGATGGACGTACAGGTGATGCATTTGATAACCGTGTTTCTGTAGGTGTTATGTACTATATGAAACTTGCTCACATGGTTGATGATAAAATCCATGCTCGTTCAATAGGACCATACTCATTAGTAACGCAACAACCATTAGGTGGTAAAGCACAATTTGGTGGACAACGTTTTGGTGAAATGGAAGTTTGGGCACTTGAGGCTTATGGTGCTGCTTACACGTTACAAGAAATTTTAACGTATAAATCTGATGATGTTGTGGGTCGTGTGAAAACATACGAAGCAATTGTCAAAGGCGAACCAATTCCTAAACCAGGTGTTCCTGAATCATTCCGTGTTCTTGTTAAAGAATTACAGTCATTAGGATTAGATATGAAAGTACTTGATGCTAAAAAGACTGAAATTGAATTACGTGACATGGATGATGACGATGATGATATCGTTAATGTGGATGCGTTAAGCAAATTAGCTAATGAACAAAAAGAGAAAAAAGCTAAAGAAGAAGCCGAAAAAATGGCTGCTGAAATGAACAAAGAATAATTTTGGCTTAGTTACTGAACTCAAATTTGTGTGGATGAAGCTAATGCTTAGTTTGAGAAATCCAACACACTATAAAACTAAAGGGAGGTCGGTCCTTTGATCGATGTCAATAAATTTGATAGCATGCAAATTGGCTTAGCATCTTCTGATAAGATTAGAAGCTGGTCATATGGTGAAGTTAAAAAGCCCGAAACAATCAATTATCGTACATTAAAACCTGAAAAAGACGGACTATTCGATGAACGTATTTTTGGACCAACAAAAGATTGGGAATGTGCCTGTGGTAAATACAAACGTATTCGCTATAAAGGTATCGTCTGTGATCGTTGTGGTGTTGAAGTTACTCGTTCTAAAGTACGTCGCGAACGTATGGGTCATATTGAATTAGCTGCACCAGTTACACATATCTGGTACTTTAAAGGAATTCCAAGTCGTATGGGTCTTGTCTTAGACATGAGTCCTCGTGCTTTGGAAGAAGTTATCTACTTTGCTTCTTACGTTGTTACTGAACCTGGTAACACACCTCTTGAAAAGAAACAGTTATTAACAGAACGTGAATATCGTGAAAAACGTGAAGAATACGGGACTGAATTCGAAGCTGGAATGGGTGCTGACGCTATTCGTCATTTATTACGTGATGTTAATCTTGCTGGTGAATCTGAAGAATTAAAAGAAGAATTGAAAGATGCTACTGGCCAAAAGAGAACACGTGCTGTTCGTCGTTTGGACATTTTAGAAGCATTCTTACTTTCTGAAAATGAACCTGCATGGATGGTTATGGATGCTGTTCCTATTATTCCACCTGACTTACGTCCAATGGTTCAATTAGAAGGTGGCCGTTTTGCCACTTCTGATTTGAATGATTTATACAGACGGGTTATTAACCGAAATAACCGACTAAAACGTTTATTAGATTTGAACGCTCCTGGTATTATTGTTCAAAATGAAAAACGTATGTTACAAGAAGCTGTTGATGCATTGATTGATAATGGTCGTCGTGGCCGTCCAGTTACTGGACCTGGTAACCGACCATTGAAATCTCTTTCACATATGTTGAAAGGTAAACAAGGACGTTTCCGTCAAAATTTACTTGGAAAACGTGTTGATTATTCAGGCCGTTCAGTTATTGCTGTTGGACCAACGTTACAAATGAATCAATGTGGTATTCCTCGTGAAATGGCTTTGGAATTATTCAAACCATTTATGATGAAAGAACTTGTTAAACGTGAAATGGCTTCAAATATTAAAAATGCTAAACGTAAACTTGATCGTCGCGATGAAGATATCTGG
Organism: Dellaglioa sp. CoH-57-MRSF-22; assembly: GCF_056781895.1. Next base: position 10,438 of record NZ_JBXAXT010000003.1, read on the forward strand.
GATGTTTTAGAAGAAGTTATTGTTGAACATCCAGTTCTCCTTAACCGCGCACCAACACTTCATCGTCTTGGTATTCAAGCTTTCGAACCAATTTTAGTTGATGGTAAAGCAATTCGTCTTCATCCCTTAGCTTGTGAAGCTTACAATGCTGATTTTGATGGAGATCAAATGGCTATCCATGTACCTTTATCTGATGAAGCACAAGCAGAAGCTCGTTTGCTTATGTTAGCTGCTCATCATATCTTGGCACCTAAAGATGGTAAACCAGTTGTAACACCTTCTCAAGATATGGTTTTAGGTAACTACTACCTTACAATGGAAGAAGCTGGCCGCGAAGGCGAAGGTATGATCTTTAAAGATGCTAACGAAGCTGTAATGGCTTACCGTAATGGTTACGTTCATTTGCACACTCGTATTGGATTACAAACAGCAACATTAGCTGCTGAAGGTAAACCATTTACAGATTGGCAAAAAGAACGCATTATGATAACAACTGTTGGTAAAGCAATCTTTAATGAAATTTTACCTAATGAATTTGCCTACATTAATGAACCTAAGAATGATAACTTAATTAATAAAACAGCCGACAAATATTTTGTTGAACCTGGTCAAAATATTGGTGATGTTATTAAAGCACAAGAAATTATTTTACCTTTCAAAAAAGGATTCTTGAGTGATATCATTTCTGAAGTTTATAAACGATTTAAAGTAACTGAAACGTCTAAGATGTTAGATCGTCTTAAAAACTTAGGTTATGATCAATCAACACATGCTGGTATTACAGTTGGTATTTCTGATGTAACTGACTTAAAGGAAAAACCTGCAATTATTGAAGAAGCTCATAAACAAGTTGCTTTAGTTGCAAAACAATTCCGTCGAGGTTTGATTACAGAAGATGAACGTTATGAACGTGTTATTGCTATCTGGACACAAGCAAAAGATGATATTCAACAAAAACTAATGGAAGCATTGGGCACACAAAATCCTATTCAAATGATGAGTGATTCTGGAGCCCGTGGTAATATTTCTAACTTTACTCAATTAGCTGGTATGCGTGGTTTGATGGCAGCTCCTAATGGTAAAACAATGGAATTACCTATTATTTCTAACTTCCGTGAAGGTTTGTCAGTGTTGGAAATGTTTATTTCAACTCATGGGGCTCGTAAAGGTATGACTGATACGGCCTTGAAGACTGCCGATTCTGGATACTTGACTCGTCGACTTGTTGATGTTGCTCAAGATGTTATTATTCGTGAGAAAGATTGTTTCACTGATCGTGGCTTAGATGTATCAGCTATTAAAGAAGGAAATGAAATGATCGAACCATTGTATGACCGTATCTTAGGTCGTTATGCAATGAAGACCGTTAAAAATCCTGAAACTGGTGAAGTTATTGTCGCTTCAAACGAAATGATCGAAGAAAGCAAAGCGCAAGCAATTATCGCTGCTGGAATCGAACAAGTAACTATCCGCTCAGCATTTACATGTAACACTAAGCATGGGGTTTGTGAACATTGTTATGGTCGTAATATGGCTACTGGTGATCAGGTTGAAGTTGGTGAAGCAGTTGGTACTGTTGCTGCTCAATCAATCGGTGAACCCGGAACTCAATTAACAATGCGTACTTTCCATACTGGTGGGGTTGCTGGAGATGATATTACACAAGGGTTACCTCGTGTTCAAGAAATCTTCGAAGCACGTAATCCTAAAGGTCGTGCTGAAATTACAGAAGTAACAGGTATGATTGAAGCAATTGAAGAAAATCCTGCTGAACGTACTAAAGAAGTAACAGTTAAAGGTGAAACTGATACACGAACATATAGTTTACCTTATACTGCTGTTCTTAAAGTTGCCGAAGGTGATAAAATTCATCGTGGTGAAGCACTAACAGTTGGTTCAATTGATCCTAAACAATTAATTCAAGTTCGTGATGTTCTTTCTACGGAGAATTATATTCTTCGTGAAGTTCAAAAAGTATATCGTATGCAAGGGGTAGAAATCTCTGATAAGCATGTGGAGGTTATGTCTCGTCAAATGTTACGTAAGGTTCGCGTTATGGATCCCGGTGACACAAATGTATTACCAGGTACTTTAATGGATATCATGGATCTTAAAGAAGATAACTATAAGACATTGATCAAAGGTGGCATTCCAGCTACTTCACGTCCTGTCTTACTTGGTATCACTAAAGCATCTCTAGAAACAAACAGTTTCTTATCAGCTGCATCATTCCAAGAAACAACTCGTGTTCTTACGGATGCTGCTATTCGCGGTAAGAATGATCCATTAATTGGTCTGAAAGAAAATGTTATTATTGGTAAGATTATTCCTGCCGGTACTGGTATGCCAGATTACCGTCAAATTAAACCAAAAGAAACAGGTTCAATTTCAGCTAATGTTTATTCAATCTCAGATATTGAGAAACGAATGAAAGAAGAAGAAGCTAGCGTGAACGATTAACGTCATAGCTAAAAAAGAACAATTCTTATTAATTTAAGAGTTGTTCTTTTTTTTGTGCTTTATTAGCGAACAATTAACGCTTACATTTTAATAACGTCCGCAAACCATTGTATGGGTAAATAGACTGTGTTAATATTGTCATACAATAAAAAATACTGATCACCTATATAATGTCATGATATGGATGCTAGTTTCTACCCGGAGCCGTAAATTCCGGACTATATGTGAGTTAAAGCAAGCATGTATTAGGCATGAAATCCATAGAAAATCCGACTTATTAGTGTGAAAGATAATGTGGAGGATCAAATGAAGAATAGCACGGAATTAGAAAATAGTAGTTTGGATGAATCTAATTTATCAAATTTTAGAGCAGCAATATTAGGATTACAGCATTTATTAGCCATGTATTCAGGCGACATTTTGGTACCATTATTAGTTGGGGCTGCACTTGGGTTTAGTACAAAACAAATTACTTATTTAGTTTCGATGGATATTTTCATGTGTGGGATTGCAACATTATTACAATTGAAACGCACACGTTTTACTGGCATTGGTTTACCTGTAGTACTTGGGTGCGCGATTGAATACGTTGCACCATTGACTGCAGTAGGAAAACATTTTGGATTAGGAACAATGTATGGATCAATTATTGCTGCTGGTATTTTTATATTTCTAATTTCGGGATTCTTTGCAAACATTAGAAAATTCTTCCCACCAGTAGTGACAGGATCATTAATTACGTTAATCGGATTAACGTTAATTCCAGTTGCCTTTACCAACATGGGCGGTGGGGATGTGACAGCCAAATCATTTGGTAGTATCCCTAACTTAATAGTTGCAGGTGTAACCATTGCCGTTATTTTAGGCTTGAACATTTGGGGCCGCGGATTCATTCAACAAGTGGGTATCTTAATTGGTATTTTAGTTGGTGTGGTCGTTGCCTCATTTATGGGAAAAGTAACATTAGACCCAGTTAGCCAAGCTAATTGGTTTCAATTACCCCATGTTTTTATGTTTGCTGCCCCTAAATTTGAATGGTCATCAATTGTGACTATGATATTAGCAGCGTTAACAACTATGATTGAATCAACTGGTGTATTTTTTGCGCTGGGAGATATCGTTGGTCGTCCAATCAGAAAAGATGATTTAAAAAAAGGGTACCGTGCTGAAGGTATCGCAGCTGTTTTAGGTGGTATCTTTAATACGTTCCCATACTCGACATTTTCACAAAATGTTGGAATTGTGCAACTATCAGGAATTAAAACGAAGAAACCTGTTTATTTTTCAGCGTTCTTTTTAATTGCTTTAGGGTTACTTCCTAAAATTGGTGCAGCAGCAACTGTCATTCCAGCAGCCGTTTTAGGTGGTGCTATGTTAGTTATGTTCGGTATGGTTGGTGCACAAGGTATTAAAATGTTGCGCGAAGTTGAAGGTAGTAATAGTAATTTATTAATTATCGGTATTTCGGTCAGCTTAGGACTTGGTGTAACAGTACAACCAGCATTACTCCAAGCATTACCCTTAACAATCCAGACCATTTTTGGTAATGGACTTGTTGTCGGTAGTCTGTCGGCTGTTATCTTAAATATTCTATTCAATTATGGTCATTTGAATGACGCAATCGAAGATTAAAGTAAAAGCTAAGCAAATTTGCTTAGCTTTTTTATTTATATGAAGAAAGATAACGCAATAGTAATATAAACGCCAAACGTTATATGTGGGACAAATGGGAAAAATTGATATCGACTCTGTTTTACAGTAAAAAAGTAGATAAGTGAGCTGATACAAGCAAAAAGAGTGGCAATCAAACAAAAATGAACACCAAATGTTAGTTGAATGATAATCAGTAAAATAAAATCGCCAAGGCCGAGCTTTTGTTGAAAACATAAGACAAATAGAAACAGACTGAATAAGCTAATTGCTATTAGTGAGTCTGGAAACCCAAATAACAGATAATGCCACAGGATGAATAGTATTCCACCACCGATAGTTAAGCGACCAGAAATCAGTCGGTTAGTGAAATCCATAGCTGATAGAAAAGTTAAATAAAATAAGAACGTTATAAGTAATAGAAATTCAAAAAGAGATAGTTGAGTGAAAGATAAGGGCAACATGGCGGCCAAACTACATTCAAAAATAAATGAATAGGCTGGGAATTCTCCCTTGCAGAATCGACAGTGTCCGTGTAATCTAAGATAAGCGTAGATAGGAATTAGATCAAACCAAGGTATTTTTGTACCACAATAGTCGCAGATTGATCTTTTGTTGAATTGATTCTGATTCAATGCACAGCGTGTGGCAATGCAGGTGATGAATGAACCTAGGCAAGCACCTAGTAAAAATAAATAACTAATTAACATAATTTAAATCCTCCTATTAAAAAATACGCTTTTTAGTGTAAATACCATTGACGTATATTAAATACCGTGATATTCTGTGTAAGGTGCTTTTTGTGAACAGTTAATTCATCTACATAGTTGAGATTCTGTATAACAGCAGCGCATTATAAGACAGACGTCTAGGACGTTATTTTTTATTATTAAAAAATGAACCACCTGGATGTGTGGACTTAAAAAACAATTAACCTATAATAAGGAAGGAGGAAACTTTAGATGCCAACAATTAATCAATTAGTTCGTAAAGGTCGTAATTCTAAAGGTTCAAAATCTGGTGCACCCGCATTAAACTTCGGGTATAACAGTTACAAAAAAGTTCAAACAGATAATCCTGCACCACAAAAACGTGGGGTTGCTACTCGTGTCGGAACAATGACACCTAAAAAGCCTAACTCTGCTTTACGTAAATATGCGCGTGTGCGTTTATCTAACTTACTTGAAGTTACAGCTTACATTCCTGGTATTGGACATAACTTGCAAGAACATAGTGTTGTTCTTATTCGTGGTGGCCGTGTAAAAGATTTACCTGGGGTACGTTACCATGTTATCCGTGGTGCTCTTGATACAGCCGGTGTTGCTGATCGTAAACAAAGTCGTTCAAAATACGGCGCAAAGAGACCTAAATAAGAATAAAGTTATTCTAATAAAAATAGAATCTAAGGAGGTTATTTAGATGCCAAGAAAAGGCCCAGCTCCAAAACGAGAAGTATTGCCTGATCCAATTTACAATTCTAAATTAGTAACACGTTTAATCAACCGTTTAATGTTAGATGGTCGTCGTGGTACTGCATCAAAGATCTTGTATGATGCATTCGAAATGATTAAAGAACAAACAGGAAACGAACCTAATGAAGTTTTTGATGAAGCTATGAAAAACATCATGCCTGTACTTGAAGTTAAAGCTCGCCGTGTCGGTGGTTCTAACTACCAAGTGCCAATTGAAGTTCGCCCTGATCGTCGTTCAACTTTAGGTTTACGTTGGTTAGTAAGTTACGCACGTTTACGTGGGGAACATACTATGCCAGAACGTTTAGCTAAAGAAATCATGGATGCAGCAAACAATACTGGTGCATCAGTTAAGAAACGTGAAGATACACATAAAATGGCTGACGCTAATAAAGCATTCGCACATTACCGCTGGTAATTTTATAAAAGAATGGCTATTATATGATTTTGATAATCGATATAGTAGTCATTTTTTTGAATCTATTTTAGAATCGAAAGGAGATACTACAAAATGGCAAATAAACGCGAATTCCCACTAGAAAAAACGCGTAATATCGGGATTGTTGCTCATATCGATGCTGGTAAGACAACAACTACTGAACGTATTTTATACTATACTGGTAAAATTCATAAAATTGGTGAAACTCATGAAGGAGCTTCACAAATGGATTGGATGGAACAAGAACAAGAACGTGGTATCACAATCACATCAGCTGCAACAACTGCTGAATGGAAAGAACATCGTATTAATATCATCGATACTCCAGGACATGTGGATTTCACTATTGAAGTTGAACGTTCACTTCGTGTCTTAGATGGAGCCGTTGTTGTTTTAGATGGTCAATCTGGTGTTGAACCACAAACTGAAAACGTTTGGCGTCAAGCTACAACATATTCAGTTCCTCGTATCGTTTTCATCAATAAGATGGATAAAATGGGTGCTAATTTTGATTACTCAGTAGGCACAATCAAAGATCGTCTTCAAGTAAATGCTGTTCCTATCCAAATGCCAATTGGTGCTGAAGATGATTTTGAAGGTGTTATTGATTTAATCGAAATGAAAGCCGATTTATATGATAACGAAGATTTAGGTGCTACATGGGAAAGTATTGACGTTCCTGAAGAATATTTAGAAGAAGCTACAAAACGTCGCGAAGCTTTAGTTGAAGCCGTTGCTGATGTTGATGAAAAGCTTATGGAAAAATATCTTGATGGTGTGGAAATTACTAAAGATGAAATCAAAGCTGCTATCCGTAAAGCAACATTAAATCTTGAAATGTACCCAGTTCTTGCTGGTTCAGCATTTAAAAACAAGGGTGTTCAAATGATGTTGGATGCTGTTAATGATTTCTTACCATCTCCTTTAGATGTTAAACCTTATAACGCAGTAGATCCTAAAACAGATGAAGAAGTTGAAATCACAGCCGGTGATGACAAAGATTTCGCTGCTTTAGCATTTAAAATTGCAACGGATCCCTTCGTTGGTCGTTTAACATTCTTCCGTGTTTACTCAGGTACATTACAAGCTGGTTCTTATGTCTTGAACTCTACTAAAGACACGCGTGAACGTGTTGGTCGTATCCTTCAAATGCATTCAAATCACCGTAATGAAATTCCTGAAGTATTCTCTGGTGATATTGCTGCTGCTATTGGTTTGAAAAATACGACAACTGGTGATTCATTAACGGATGAAAAACATCCATTAATCCTTGAATCAATGGAATTCCCTGAACCAGTTATCCAAGTATCTATCGAACCAAAAACAAAAGCTGATCAAGATAAGATGGATATCGGTTTACAAAAACTAGCAGAAGAAGATCCTTCATTCAAGGCTGAAACTAACCCTGAAACTGGTGAAACTTTAATCGCTGGGATGGGTGAATTGCATTTGGATATCATCGTTGATCGTATGAGACGTGAATTTAACGTTGAAGCTACTGTTGGTGAACCACAAGTTGCCTACCGTGAAACATTTACAAAAACTGTTTCTGCACAAGGTAAATTCGTTCGTCAATCTGGTGGTAAAGGTCAATATGGTGATGTTACAGTTGAATTCTCACCTAATGAAGAGGGTGGCGGTTTCGCATTCGAAGACGCTATCGTCGGTGGGGTTGTTCCTCGTGAATATATTCCTTCAGTTGAACAAGGTTTGAGAGAAGCTATGCAAAATGGTGTTCTTGCAGGCTACCCACTTATTGATGTTAAAGCTAAGTTATATGATGGATCATATCATGATGTCGATTCTAACGAATCAGCATTTAAGGTAGCTGCCTCAATGGCATTGAGAAAAGCTGCTAAGAGTGCTGGTGCTGTTATTCTTGAACCAATGATGAAAGTTGAAGTTGTCGCTCCTGAAGATTACTTAGGTGATGTTATGGGACATGTAACTGCTCGTCGTGGACGTGTTGAAGGTATGGAAGCTCGCGGAAATGCACAAGTTGTTAACGCAATGGTTCCTCTTTCAGGTATGTTCGGTTACGCAACTACTTTACGTTCTTCTACACAAGGACGTGGTACATTCACAATGACATTTGATCATTACGAAGCTGTACCAAAATCAATCCAAGAAGAAATTATGAAGAAAAACGGAACAGCTACTGATTAATTAGTTGGTCTGAATTATAAAAGAAGTTATCACTTGTTGATAGCTTCTTTTTTTGTGGTAAAATAACATTTGGAAAATAAAAAAAGTTTTAAAAATGTTAATTATGATTATATAATGAGAAACTTTGAAAAAAAATAAGAAAGCACTTGCCATAAGGCTTTATCTCTAGTAGTATAGATAAGTACCCAAAAACAGATGGCGTATTACGCCCTGCGATAGGGTTTCATAGAATGAGCTAAGATGTGAAAGATTGCGACACGCCCGGCAGCTTTGCCACGCAAGGTGTGTCGGTCACTTACACGGAGCTAGTCTTATTTTTAAAATAGACGAAGGAGGGAACAAAATGGCAAAACAAAAAATTCGTATTCGCTTAAAAGCTTACGAACACCGTATTTTAGACCAATCTGCTGACAAGATTGTTGAAACTGCAAAAAGAACAGGGGCAACAATTTCTGGACCAATTCCATTGCCAACAGAACGTACATTATACACAGTTTTACGTTCACCACATAAGCATAAAGATTCACGTGAACAATTCGAAATGCTTACACATAAACGTTTGATTGATATCGTTAACCCAACACCTAAGACAGTTGATTCATTGATGAAACTTGACTTACCTAGTGGCGTTGATATTGAAATCAAATTATAAAACAGAGTTACAAAAATAAAAATACAAACATATTGGAGGTGTACTCATGACTACAAAAGGAATCTTAGGAAAAAAAGTAGGTATGACACAAGTTTTTACTGAAAATGGTGAATTGGTACCAGTTACAGTGATTGAATCTACGCCAAACGTTGTTTTACAATTGAAAACAATTGAAAACGATGGTTACGAAGCAATTCAATTAGGTTACCAAGACATGCGCGAAGTATTAACAAACAAACCTGCTAAAGGTCATGCAGCAAAAGCAAATACTACTCCTAAGCGCTTCGTTCGTGAAATTAACGATGTTGAGCTTGGAGAATATAACGTAGGTGACGAAATTAAAGTTGATACATTCTCAGCTGGCGATATCGTTAACGTTACGGGTACGTCTAAGGGACATGGTTTCCAAGGAAATATCAAACGTTGGGGACAATCACGAGGTCCTATGACTCATGGTTCTCGTTATCATCGTCGTCCTGGTTCAATGGGTGCCGTTATTAACCGTGTATTCAAAGGTAAGAGATTACCAGGTCGCATGGGTGGCAAACGCGTAACTGTCCAAAACTTGGAAATTATTCGTGTTGACGTTGATAGTAATGTTATCTTGATTAAAGGTAACGTACCAGGCGCAAACAAAACATTAGTTACAATTAAAAACGTCACAAAAGACGCTAAATAACAGGAAGGAGGAATTTCAAAATGCCAACAGTCGCATTATTAAAACAAGATGGTACTAAAAATGGTGAAGTTGAATTAAACGACGCTATTTTTGGAATCGAACCTAACGACAATGTCATTTTTGACGCCGTAATCATGCAACGTGCATCATTACGTCAAGGAACTCATTCAGTTAAAAACAAAAGTGCAGTTTCAGGTGGTGGTAGAAAACCATGGCGCCAAAAAGGTACAGGTCGTGCTCGTCAAGGATCTATCCGTAGCCCACAATGGCGTGGTGGTGGTGTCGTATTTGGCCCTACTCCTCGTTCATACAGTTACAAATTACCTAAAAAAGTTCGCCGTTTAGCTCTTAAATCAGTACTTTCACAAAAAGTATTGGATAACAGCGTGGTTATGGTCGATGCACTTAGCTTCGAACAACCAAAGACAAAAACTTTCAAAGAAGTTTTAAGTAACTTAGATATCAACAAAAAAGTATTAATAGTTCTTGAACCTGGCAATGATTTCGTTGCTTTAGCAGCTCGTAACTTACAAAATGTTACAGTAGTAGAAGCTAAAGGTGTTAACGTTCTTGACGTTATCAACAATGATAAATTAGTCATGACTCAAGCAGCTCTTTCTCAAGTAGAGGAGGCTCTTTCATAATGGAATCAAGAGATATTATCTTACGCCCAGTCATCACCGAAGCAGCAATGGATAGAATGGCTAACAAAGTTTACACATTCGACGTTGATACTCGTGCAACTAAAATTGAAGTCAAAAAAGCTATTGAAGATATTTTTGGCGTTAAAGTTGTAAAAGTAAATATCATGAATGTTAAAGGTAAGTTAAAACGTCAAGGTCGCTATGCTGGTTATACTAAAAAACGCCGTAAAGCAATTGTTACTTTAACTGCCGACTCAAAAGAAATCCAATTATTCGAAGAATAATCTAAAATTTTGTAAACTAGGAGGAAAACAACGTGGGAATTAAAAAATTCAAACCAACCACTAACGGTCGTCGTAATATGACTGGTTCTGATTTCTCAGAAATTACTAAATCAACTCCTGAAAAATCATTACTAGAATCAAAAAGCAGAACTGCCGGCCGTAATAACTATGGTCGCATTACTGTTCGTCACCGTGGTGGTGGTCATAAACGTCAATACCGTTTGATCGATTTCAAGCGTGTTAAAGACAATGTAACAGCAACTGTTAAAGCAATTGAATATGATCCAAACCGTTCAGCTAATATTGCATTATTACAATATACTGATGGTATCAAATCATACATCATTGCTCCTAAAGGATTAGAAGTTGGCATGATGGTTCAATCTGGTAAAGAAGCAGATATCAAGGTTGGTAACGCATTAGCTCTTCAAGATATCCCAGTTGGTACAATTATTCATAATGTCGAATTAAAACCAGGTAAGGGTGGACAACTTGCTCGTTCAGCCGGTGCTTCTGCACAATTACTTGGTAAAGAAGGTAAATACGTCCTTGTTCGTTTGACATCAGGCGAAGTTCGCATGATCTTATCAACATGTCGCGCATCTATCGGTGCTGTTGGTAACGAACAACATGAATTAATCAAAATTGGTAAAGCTGGTCGTGCTCGTTGGGCTGGTAAACGTCCTACAGTTCGTGGATCAGTTATGAATCCTAACGATCATCCTCATGGTGGTGGTGAAGGTAAAGCTCCAATTGGTCGTCCATCACCTATGTCTCCTTGGGGTCAAAAGACGATGGGTTACAAAACACGTTCAAAGAAAAACCAATCAGACAAATTTATCGTACGTGGACGCAACAAGAAATAATTTACTTGTTGCTTAAGCTATATTCCGGAAGGAGGATTCACATTGAGTCGTAGTCTAAAAAAAGGACCATTCGTCGATGAACATTTGATGAAAAAGGTCGAAGCACAAACTGATCAAGAAAAGAAAACAGTTATCAAAACATGGTCACGTCGTTCAACAATCTTCCCTAACTTCATTGGTCTAACTATCGCTGTATATGATGGACGTAAACACGTTCCAGTTTTTATGCAAGAAGATATGGTTGGTCATAAGTTGGGTGAATTTGTTCCAACACGTACTTTCCGTGGTCACGGATCTGACGATAAGAAAACTACAGTTAAATAAAGGAGGTTATACACATGGCTGAACAAGTAACATCAGCAAAAGCAACCGCCAAAACTGTTCGTATTCCAGCGCGTAAAGCTCGCTTGGTAATCGATCTTATCAGAGGTAAAAGTGTTGCTGAAGCTATCGGTATTTTGAGATTTACTCCCAGAGCCGGAAGCCCAATCATTGAAAAAGTTTTACTTTCTGCTGTAGCTAATGCAGAAAATAATTTTGATTTAGATGGTGAAAACTTAGTTATTACTGATATTTTTGCTAACGAAGGACCAACTTTAAAACGTTTCCGTCCTCGTGCTAAAGGATCAGCTTCACCAATTAACAAACGTACGAGTCACATTACAGTAGTTGTATCTGAAACTACAAAATAAGGAGGGATAACGCGTGGGTCAAAAAATAAATCCAACGGGATTACGTGTAGGTATCATTCGTGATTGGGATTCAAAATGGTATGCAGAAAAAGATTTTGCAAACTACCTTCATGAAGATTTACACATCCGTAAATACATTCAAGAAAAATTAACCGACGCTTCTGTCTCTATCGTTGAAATCGAACGCGCTGCAAAACGTGTTAACGTTTCAATCCATACTGCTAAACCTGGTATGGTTATCGGTAAAGGTGGAGCTGAAGTTGAAAAACTTCGTAAAGAATTAAATGATTTAACAGGTAAACGTGTGCATATCAACATTGTTGAAATCAAACGTCCTGATTTAGATGCTCAATTAGTCGGCGAAAACGTTGCGGAACAATTAGAAAACCGTGTCGCATTCCGTCGTGCTGTTAAACAAGCTATGCAACGTACAATGCGCTCTGGTGCTAAAGGTATCAAAGTTCAAGTTGCTGGCCGTCTTAACGGAGCTGATATGTCTCGTGTTGAAAGCTACTCAGATGGTACAGTTCCATTACATACCTTAAGAGCAGATATTGACTACGCTTGGGTTGAAGCAATGACTACTTACGGTAAATTAGGCGTTAAAGTCTGGATCTACCGTGGTGAAATCTTACCAGCTAAGAAAAACGCTGTGAAAGGAGGGAAATAACCTATGTTAGTACCTAAACGTACAAAATTCCGTCGTGAATTCCGTGGTAAAATGCGTGGGGAAGCTAAAGGTGGCAAAGAAGTCGCTTTTGGAGAATTCGGTTTACAGGCTCTTGAATCATCATGGATCACTAACCGTCAAATCGAAGCTTCTCGTGTCGCTATTAACCGTCATATGAAACGTGGTGGGAAAGTATGGATTAAAATTTTCCCTCATAAATCATATACTGCAAAAGCAATTGGTGTTCGAATGGGTTCTGGTAAAGGTGCTCCTGAAGGATGGGTAGCTCCAGTTAAACGTGGAAAGATCATGTTTGAAGTTGCCGGTGTTCCCGAAGAAGTTGCTCGCGAAGCTTTACGCTTAGCATCAAACAAACTTCCAGTGAGAACTAAAATTGTAAAACGTGAGGAAGTAGGTGGCGAATCACATGAAGGCTAAGGAAATTAATGAATTAACCACTGCTGAAATGATTACCAAAGAACAAGAATTTAAAGATGAATTGTTTAACTTACGCTTCCAATTAGCTACCGGTCAATTAGAAAATACCGCACGCTTAAGTGAAGTACGTAAAACAATTGCTCGTATTAAAACGGCATTACGCCAACAAGAATTAAACAAGTAGATTACGAAAGGGAGGCCATTTACGCATGAGTGAAACTCGTAACCAACGTAAAGTCTATCAAGGACGCGTTGTATCCGACAAAATGGATAAAACGATTAGTGTTCTTATCGAAACATACAAGACACACAAAACCTACGGTAAACGTGTGACTTATTCTAAAAAATTCTATGCACATGATGAAAATAACGAAGCAAAAATCGGCGATATCGTTCAAATTATGGAAACTCGTCCGTTGTCAGCAACTAAGAGATTCCGTTTATTAGATATCGTTGAAAAAGCAGTTATTGCTTAAGCATAATTGCCATTCGTATTTCTAATTTGCTATCGAAAGGAGGACACTTACTGTGATACAAACAGAAAGTCGTTTAAAAATTGCCGACAATTCAGGCGCAAAAGAAATCTTAACTATTAAAGTTTTAGGTGGATCAAAGCGTAAAACTGCTAATATCGGTGACGTTATTGTTGCTACTGTTAAACATGCAACACCAGGTGGTGTTGTCAAAAAAGGTGAAGTTGTTAAAGCTGTAATCGTACGTACAAAATCAGGTGCTCATCGCGCTGACGGTTCATACATCAAATTTGATGAAAATGCTGCCGTTATCATCCAAGATGATAAAAGCCCTAAAGGTACACGTATCTTTGGACCTGTTGCACGTGAATTACGTGATAACAATTTCATGAAGATTGTTTCTTTAGCACCCGAAGTATTATAAGAAATCCATCGGAAAACAAGGAGGTGCGCTAAATGTTCGTCAAAACTGGTGATAAAGTTCAATTAATTGCAGGTAAAGATAAAGGTAAACAAGGTACTGTTACTAAAGTTTTCCTTAAAGATGACCGTGTGATTGTTGAAGGCATGAATATTGCAAAAAAACATCAAAAACCTAGTAACTCGAATCCACAAGGTGGCATCGTGGATATAGAAGCACCAATTCACGTTTCAAACGTGATGCTTATCGACCCATCTACAAACGAACCAACTCGTGTTGGCTTCAAAGTTGTAGACGGCAAGAAAGTTAGAGTTTCTAAAAAATCAGGTGAAACTGTTAAATAGACCTACTGAAAGGAGGACACTTTCTTCATGACTAACCGTTTAAAAGAAAAGTTCACTAATGAAATTACACCATCTATGATGGAAAAATTTAACTACACATCAATTATGCAAACACCTCAAGTTGATAAAATTGTTATCAACATGGGTGTTGGTGATGCTGTTACTAATGCTAAAAATTTAGATAAAGCTGTTGAAGAATTAGCTTTAATCGCTGGTCAAAAACCTTTGGTTACAAAAGCTAAAAAATCAATTGCTGGCTTCCGTTTACGTGAAGGTATGCCAATCGGTGCTAAAGTTACTTTACGTGGCGAACGCATGTACGATTTCTTAGATAAATTAGTTTCAGTTTCATTACCTCGTGTGCGTGATTTCCGTGGCGTTAGCAAAAAAGCCTTTGATGGCCGTGGTAACTATACTTTAGGTGTTCGCGAACAATTAATTTTCCCAGAAATCGATTTTGATGATGTGGATAAAGTTCGTGGAATGGATATCGTTATTGTTACAACTGCTAATACTGATGAGGAATCAAAAGAATTACTCACACAATTAGGTATGCCGTTTTCTAAATAATAAGGAGGTTACAAAGCTTTGGCTAAAAAATCATTAATTGCAAAGAACAAACGTCCAGCAAAATTCTCTACACAAGCTTATACACGTTGCGAACGTTGTGGTCGCCCACATTCTGTTTATCGTAAATTTAAATTATGCCGTATTTGTCTTCGTGACCTTGCTCACAAAGGCCAAATTCCTGGTATGAAAAAAGCTAGCTGGTAAATCTAAAAGACAAGTTAAAGGAGGGTAAACTCAATGGTCATGACTGATCCGATCGCAGACTTTTTAACTCGTATCCGTAATGCAAACATGGTACGGCATGAGTCTTTAGAAGTGCCTGCTTCAAAAATCAAACGTGATATCGCTGAAATCCTTAAAAATGAAGGTTTCGTACGTGATATCGAATACATCGATGATGACAAACAAGGTATTATCCGTGTATTTTTAAAATTTGGAAAAGACAACGAACGTGTAATCTCTGGTATTAAACGTATCTCAAAACCAGGATTACGTACGTACGTTCAAGCTGATGCAGTTCCTAAAGTATTAAATGGTTTAGGAATCGCAGTTATCTCAACATCAGAAGGTGTGATGACAGATAAAGATGCACGCGCCAAACAAATTGGTGGCGAAGTCTTAGCATACATCTGGTAATCAATTAATTCGTAAGGAGGTGTCACTCGCGTGAGTCGTATAGGTTATAAAGAAATCGTTCTTCCTGCTGGTGTAGAAGTTACACAAGAAGGTCAAATGGTTACAGTAAAAGGCCCCAAAGGTGAATTAACTCGTAAGTTCTCTAGTGCTATTACAATGCATGTTGAAGGTCTTTCAGTTAAATTTACTCGTGAAAGTGACGATAAAAGCACTCGTGCCTTACATGGTACAATGCGTGCCAACGTAAACAACATGGTTCTTGGTGTTACAGAAGGTTTCAAAAAAGAACTTGAGTTGATTGGTGTTGGTTATCGTGCACAATTACAAGGGAAAAAATTAGTATTAAATGTTGGTTATTCACATCCAGTGGATTTTGAAGAACGCGAAAACTTAACTGTTGAAGTTCCTGCAAATACAAGTATTATTATTTCAGGTATCAGTAAACAAGAAGTTGGCGATCTTGCCGCAGAAATTCGTGCCGTTCGTCCTCCAGAACCTTATAAAGGTAAAGGAATTCGTTACGTTGGCGAATATGTTCGTCGTAAAGAAGGTAAAACAGGTAAATAATGCTGCTTAGCATTGCTTACTTTGTTTTTGAATAAAATCAAGAGGTGAAAATTGTGATTACAAAACCAGATAGAAATAAAACACGTTCAAAACGTCATTTACGTGTTCGTGGCAAGATTTCTGGAACTGCAGAGTGCCCACGCTTAAACGTATTCCGTTCTAATAACCACATCTACGCTCAAGTAATTGATGACGTAGCGGGTGTAACGCTAGCAAGTGCCTCAACAATTGATAGTGAAGTAACTGGCGACAGTAAAGTAGCAAAAGCTACTGCTGTTGGCGCATTAGTTGCTAAACGTGCTAATGACAAAGGTATCAAAGCTGTTGTTTTTGATCGTGGCGGATACTTATACCATGGACGCGTTGCTGCTTTAGCTGAAGCAGCTCGTGAAAATGGATTAGAATTCTAAGAAAGGGAGGAAATAGTTTATGACTTTCATTGATCCAACTCATTTAGATTTAGAAGATCGTGTTGTTGCGATTAACCGTGTTACTAAAGTTGTAAAAGGTGGACGTCGTCTACGTTTTGCTGCATTAGTTATTGTCGGTGATCACAATGGTCATGTAGGCTTCGGTACAGGTAAAGCTCAAGAAGTTCCTGAAGCAATCCGTAAAGCAGTTGAAGATGCTAAAAAGAACTTGATTGAAGTACCTATGGTCGGTACGACACTTCCTCACGAAGTTCTCGGTCAATACAGTGGTGGACGCATTATGCTTAAACCAGCTGTTGAAGGTTCTGGAGTTGCCGCTGGTGGTTCAGTTCGTGCCGTTATGGAACTTGCTGGAGTAGCAGATGTAACAAGTAAATCATTAGGCTCAAATACACCAATCAACGTTGTTCGCGCAACAATGGATGGTTTAAAGAAAATGAAGAGTGCTGAAGAAGTTGCTGCATTACGTGGCGTTTCTATTCAACACTTAGCTGACTAGGAGGACTAAAACATGACAGATTTAAAAATTACATTAAAACGCAGTGTCATCGGACGTCCTCAAAATCAACGCGAAATCGTTAAAGCTTTCGGTTTACACCGTATTAGCAGCTCTGTTATTCGTCCTAATGACGCAGTAACACGAGGCGTTATCGCCAAGATTTCTCATTTAGTGGACGTTGAAGAAGTTAAATAACATCAACATCTTGTTTGCAGTTTAAAATAAGGAGGTGCCAACCCTATGAAATTACATGAATTAAAACCAAGTGAAGGTTCTCGCTCAGTACGTAACCGTGTCGGACGTGGAACATCTTCAGGTAATGGTAAAACTTCTGGACGTGGTCAAAAAGGCCAAAAAGCCCGTAGTAAAGTACGTTTAGGTTTTGAAGGTGGACAAATGCCTTTATTCCGTCGTATGCCAAAACGTGGATTTAATAACTTCAACCGTAAAGAATATGCAGTTGTCAATTTAGATAGCTTAAACAAATTCGAAAACGGTGCTGAAGTAACACCAGCATTACTTGTTGAATCAGGTATTGTTAAGAACGAAAAATCAGGAATTAAAATTTTAGCTTCCGGCGAACTTAACAAGAAATTATCTGTTAAAGCAGGTAAATTCTCAGCTGCTGCTAAAGAAGCTATTGAAGCTGCCGGTGGTCAAACAGAGGTGATCTAATGCTTAAAGTGATGAAAAATGCATTAGCTGTGAAAGAAATCCGTCAAAAGATTTTTTTCACTTTATGCGTTTTAATTGTCTTTCGCTTAGGTACTTTTATAACAGTTCCTGGAATTAACCATGCTGCAATTGCTAGTGCAACAAGTAGTAACTTAGTTAGTCTTCTTAACACTTTTAGTGGTGGTGGATTAACTAATTACTCAATTTTCGCAATGGGGGTTTCACCCTACATTACAGCTCAAATTGTTATTCAATTACTACAAATGGACATTGTTCCTCGTTTTGTAGAATGGAGTAAGCAAGGTGAAGTTGGTCGTCGTAAATTGAATCAAGCTACACGTTACCTAACAATTGTCTTAGCATTTGTTCAATCTGTAGGTATCACCGCAGGGTTAGACTCATTAAGTAGTTTAGGTTTGGTTAACAATCCAAGTACGCAAACATATGTTGTTTTGGGCGTTATTTTAACAGCCGGAACAATGTTTACGACTTGGTTAGGTGATATGATTACTGAACGTGGTATTGGGAATGGTGTTTCCATGTTAATCATGGCAGGTATCGTTTCTCGTATTCCAGGTGGTATTAAACAGATTTTCAATGAACAAATTTTCCAAGCTGATAAAGGTGATCTTTGGGGGGGCATCTTGTTCATAGTTATCTTGCTCGTTATTATTTTTGCAATCGTAACTTTTGTAACATATGTTCAACAAGCTAACTATAAGATTCCAATTCAATACACAAGACGTGTTGCTGGTGCGACAGATAGTTCATATCTGCCACTTAAGGTAAACGTTGCGGGTGTTATCCCCGTTATTTTTGCGAGTTCGTTCATTGCAACACCCCAAACTGTGCTTTTGGCATTCCAAAGCTCACAAGGGGACACGACTTGGTATAAAGTATTAAGTCAAGTTTTCAACATGCAAACAACATACGGAGCCATCCTATATACCGTATTGATTGTCTTGTTCACATTCTTCTACGCTTTCGTACAGGTAAATCCTGAGAAACTCTCAGAGAATTTACAAAAACAAGGAAGTTATATTCCAAGTGTTTGGCCTGGTAAAGCAACAGAAAAATATGTTTCAAAATTATTAATGCGTTTAAGTACTGTTGGTTCATTATTCTTAGGATTTGTTGCTTTAATTCCATTATTAGCATCAAGTTTGTTCGGATTAGATGAATCAGTTGGTTTGGGTGGTACTAGTCTGTTGATTGTCGTTGGGGTTGCTCTTGAAACTATTCGTCAATTAGAGGGTATGATGATGAAACGTAAGTACGTCGGATTCATTAGATAATCGATAAAAAACAAATTTTAAACTGAGAATTAGGTTAGGCTGATGCCTAACCATTTCTCATATTAGGAGGATATTCATGACTAAAATGAACCTGATGTTAATGGGTTTACCTGGTGCAGGTAAGGGAACACAAGCTGAAAAGATTGTCGACGCTTTCCACATCGCTCATATCTCTACGGGAGACATCTTCCGTGCAGCAATGAAAAATGAAACACCAATGGGACTTGAAGCTAAAAAGTATATCGATCGTGGTGACCTTGTTCCTGATGAAGTCACAAATGGCATTGTCAAAGAACGATTAGCTGAAGATGATATTCAAGATGGCTACATGCTTGATGGGTTTCCAAGAAATATGGCACAAGCTGTTGCCTTGGACGAAATCGGTAAGGACCTTGGAAAACCTCTTAACGCAGTCATTGACATTCATGTTGATCCTGAATCTCTAATCGAACGTTTAACTGGTCGTTACATTTGTCGTAATTGTGGAGCTACATATCACAAAATCTTCAACCCCACAAAGGTTGAAGGAACATGTGATCGCTGTGGGCAACATGAATTTTATCAACGTGAAGATGACAAACTTGAAACGGTTAAAAATCGTTTAGAAGTTAACATCAAAATGAATACACCGTTATTAGATTTTTACGAACAACGTCATCTATTGTATACAGTAGATGGTAACCGCGATATTGAAGATGTATTTGCAGATATTGAAACGATTTTAAACAATCTCAAGTAATCTGAGTATTCCGCTGCAAAGTAATTGTGCCGGAGTGGCTAACTTGCATCTGAGATAGCGGTATGATAGAATAATTCCGGTTTATCTTTTCAGGAGGATATTTGTAATAATATCCTGATAAGAACGGGTGAGAGTGTCTAATTCTCGCCATTTTTACATGTAAAGTTAAAACACGATTTTAAGGAGGTACATTTACGTGGCGAAAGAAGAAGTAATTGAGATTGAGGGTACGGTCCGTGAAACGTTACCCAATGCGACTTTTCGAGTTGTACTTGAAAATGATCATGAAATTTTAGCTCATGTCTCTGGTAAAATTCGTAAGAATTATATTCGTATTTTACCTGGTGATAAAGTGACGGTTGAAATGTCTCCTTACGATTTAAGTAAGGGTCGTATTACTTATCGCTTTAAATAGATTGTACTTCAAAAACTTTTAGGAGGTATAATTCAATGAAAGTAAGACCATCAGTAAAACCAATGTGTGAACATTGTAAAGTTATCAAGCGCAAAGGTCGAGTTATGATCATTTGTAGCGCAAATCCAAAACATAAACAACGTCAAGGATAATAAAAATTAGGAGGTGTAATTGTTATGGCTCGTATTGCAGGTATTGATATTCCACGTGATAAAAGAATCGTGGTAGCATTAACTTACATTTATGGAATCGGTAATACAACTGCTGCTAAGATCTTGGTAGAAGCAGAAGTATCAGAAGATATTAGAACTCGTGATTTAACAACTGACCAAGAGGATGCAATCCGTAAAGTTGTTGATCAATTTAAAATTGAAGGTGACTTACGTCGCGAAATCAGTTTAAACATTAAACGTCTCCAAGAAATTGGAACGTACCGAGGCATGCGTCATCGTCGTGGTTTACCAGTTCGTGGACAAAACACGAAAAACAACGCTCGTACACGTAAAGGCCCAGCTACATCAATTGCAGGCCGCAAGAAATAATTACTAGATTAAGGAGGTAATACTATTTATGGCAACTAAGAAAGTTTCTCGCAAACGCCGTGTTAAAAAACATATTGAAGCCGGTGTTGCACATATTCATTCTACTTTTAACAATACACTTGTTATGATTACTGATGTTAACGGTAACGCTGTTGCATGGTCATCAGCTGGTGCATTAGGTTTTAGAGGTAGTCGTAAATCTACACCATTCGCAGCACAAATGGCAGCAGAAGCTGCAGCTAAAGGCTCAATGGAAAATGGTATGAAGACTGTTGAAGTAGCAGTTAAAGGACCTGGTTCTGGCCGTGAAGCCGCAATCCGTGCTTTACAAACTACTGGTCTTGAAGTAACAGCAATTCGCGATGTTACTCCAGTGCCTCATAATGGATGTCGTCCTCCAAAACGCCGTCGTGTTTAACGTGGATTAATATTCATTACGGAGTTGAACTTCATAATGTTTTCACTAGATTACACGTTACGTTTTGAAAGGGGTAAAGATAAGAATGATTGAATTTGAAAAACCAAATATTCATAAGATAGATGAAAGTCCTAACTATGGTAAATTTGTTGTAGAACCACTTGAACGCGGTTATGGTACGACATTAGGTAATTCACTTCGTCGGATTCTATTATCTTCCTTACCAGGCGCATCTATTACTAATATTCAAATTGATGGTGTTTTACATGAGTTTTCAACTATTGAAGGCGTATTGGAAGATGTTACTCAAATTATCTTGAATATTAAGAAAGTTGCTTTGAAGTTAGCTGCTGATGAAGACCAATCCATCGAAATTGATGTGAAAGGTCCCGCAGAGGTTACTGCCGGTGACATCATTGTAAACAGTGATGTTGAAGTATTAAATCCCGACTTGTACATTTGTACAGTCGCAGAAGGTGCATCTTTTCATGTTCGCATGAACGCTAGCAATGGTCGTGGATACGTATCTGCTGATCAAAACAAAGCGGAAGATATGCCAATTGGCGTATTACCAATTGACTCCATTTATACCCCAATCGAACGTGTGAACTACCAAGTAGAAAAAACACGTGTTGGTCAAAAAGATGATTATGACAAATTGACACTTGATGTTTGGACTAATGGTTCAATTACACCAAGCGAAGCCATTAGTTTGTCGGCTAAAATTTTAACTGAGCATTTGACTTTATTTGTTGATTTAACCGATGAAGCTAAAAATGCTGAAATTATGGTTGAAAAAGAAGAAACACATAAAGAAAAAATGCTCGAAATGACGATTGAAGAACTTGATTTATCAGTTCGTTCATACAATTGTTTGAAACGTGCTGGAATCAACACGGTTCAAGAATTAACGAATAAATCCGAAGCTGACATGATGAAAGTCCGTAACTTGGGCCGTAAATCATTGGAAGAAGTTAAAGCTAAATTAGCTGCGCTTGATTTATCATTACGTCATGATGACTAATATTATATAGAGGGAGGGAAACTATTCATGAGTTACCGCAAATTAGGACGTACAAGTTCTCAACGTAAAGCAATGTTACGTGATTTAACAACAAGTCTTATTATCAACGAACGAATTGTGACTACTGAAGCTCGCGCTAAAGAAGTACGCAAATCTGCCGATAAAATGATTTCTTTAGGTAAACGTGGTGATTTAGCTTCACGTCGTCGTGCTGCTGCTTTCGTAAGAAACACAGTTGCTGACGTGAAAGAAGATGGTGACGATGTCACTGTTCAATCAGCATTACAAAAATTATTTTCTGATGTAGCTCCTCGTTACGCTGAACGTAATGGTGGATACACTAGAACTATGAAAACAATGCCTCGTCGTGGCGATGCCGCACAAATGGTTATTATTGAATTAGTATAATTCGTTAACAGATAATTTTTCACTTTGATTGATGATTAAAAACAAACGTTATGATGATGGAGTAATCTTAGTCTAGTTTGAAGGTTCTTCACATTTGTGATTTGCCGGTCATCCTTCATAGTGATTTTTTATTGTCTAATGAGGTCTGAAAAAAGGGTTCTGAACACATTTTAATAATGTGTTCAGAACCCTTTTTTTATGTGCTAAAACCTAGTATGATAATAGTATTCTTAATCTGTTTAGGGGGTAATGTGATGGCACAAAGTTCAATACAACTTTACCGTTATGATAGTAAATATTTATCGGAAATAACGACATTATTCAACCAAACAATTCAAGAGATTAACCGACAAGATTATTCACAACTAGAAATTAATGAGTGGGTGCAGAATAATCCAGATCTGAGTGCATGGCATAAACGATTAAGTGAATCATTTACGCTACTTGCCATCAAAGATTTAAAGGTCATAGGATTTGGTAACCTTGAAGTAACAGGACATATTGATATGCTGTACGTAGAGAGTTCTATGATTCGACAGCATATCGGAGCGCTTATTTTAACAGAATTAACAAATTACCAAAGGAATGAATTACAAATAAATGTACAAACGGTAGAGGCTTCAATAACTGCTGTCTCTTTTTTTGAACATTATGGGTTTAAAATTATAAAAAGATAAGATAATTATCGACATCAACAAAATCTAGTTAATTATCAAATGGTGAGAGAAATTTAGCTTAAAATGCAGTTCTTAGCGCAATATAAAAAGGTGTGACTAAATGGCTGTTTATTGTTAATTAAGAGCTTAAAAGTACAAAAAATGCATTTTAGATGTATGTTGTATAGATAGGACAACTATAAAGAGTAAAAGTATAAATACACTGAGTTCATTTTGGCCTGTGATATAATGCAAAACGTAAGTTATCTTGTGAATTGTGAGGACAGTAACAATGACTGAATTAATTAAAGTTGATCATTTAAATTATCAATATGAAGCACAAAAAGAAATGAGTGAAATGGCACTTAAAGATGTGTCCTTTACGATTGAAAAAGGTGACTGGGTTGCAATTATTGGTCATAACGGTAGTGGGAAAAGTACATTATCTAAAAATATTAATGGCTTGCTAGCACCTCAATCAGGTGAAATCACAGTAGATGGCCTTATTTTATCACCAGAAACGGTCTGGGATATTCGTCGTAAGATTGGCATCGTTTTTCAAAACCCAGATAACCAGTTTGTGGGAGCAACTGTTGAAGATGACGTTGCATTTGGACTTGAAAACAATGGAATAGAACGTAAAGAAATGCAAGAACGAGTCAGAGACGCGCTTGAACGTGTAGATATGTGGGAGTTTGCGGCCAAGGAACCTGCTAGACTATCTGGGGGACAGAAACAACGTGTCGCAATCGCTGGAATTGTCGCTCTAAGGCCAGAAGTTATCATCTTGGATGAATCAACTAGCATGTTGGATCCAGAAGGTCGTGACGAAGTTTTGAGCCTAATACATCAACTCAAAGAAGAACGTGGGCTAACAATTATTTCAATCACGCATGATATTAATGAAGCGGCAAGTGCTGACAAAATTATGGTTATGGACAAAGGCGAGCTGGTAAAAGAAGGCACACCTGCTGAAATTTTTGCACTTGGTGAACAATTAGTAGATATGGGATTAGATATTCCATATCCAGAACGCTTAAAAGTCGCGCTTAAAAAACGTCATTTTGACATTCCGGACGACTATATGACAGAGGAAGGTATGGTAGATTGGTTATGGCAATTAAATTCAACGAAGTAGCCTTTACCTACCAAAAAGGGACACCTTTTGAAAGTCGGGCGCTACATAATATCAATCTTGAAATTGAGGACGGCTCATTTACAGCAATTGTTGGACATACAGGTTCTGGTAAATCGACCCTATTGCAACATTTAAATGGCCTATTAAAACCAACTGAAGGTAAAATTACAATTGGGAATCAAATCATTACACCAGAAACGGCCAATAAAACGTTAAACGATTTACGAAAACAAGTTGGCATCGTTTTTCAATTTCCAGAAGCACAATTGTTTGAAGAAACGGTTATTAAAGATGTGGCATTTGCGCCAAAAAACTTTGGTAAAACAGATGAAGAAGCTGAGAAAATAGCGACAAAAATGTTGAAGTTAGTTGGATTACCAGAGAATATCTATCAGCAATCACCATTTGACCTCTCTGGTGGTCAAATGCGTCGCGTAGCAATCGCTGGAATTCTGGCTATGGAACCTAAAATCTTGGTTTTAGACGAACCCACAGCAGGATTAGATCCTAAAGGTCGCGTTGATATGATGGCAATGTTCGAAGAACTTCATCGTGAACAAAATTTGACGATTATTCTCGTAACGCATCAGATGGATGATGTGGCAAATTATGCGAATCACGCTATTATCATGTCAAAAGGAACGATTATTAAATCGGGCACACCAAGAGAAGTTTTTGCTGATCCAGAGTTCTTATTAAGTAACCATTTGAACGTGCCAACAACAACGTTATTTTCAAAAAAATTAATTGAAAAAGGCTTTGAATTCAAGGAGATGCCTTTAACAGAGAATGAATTAGCCGACGACCTCGTCACGCTGCTAAGCCAAAATGGAGGTCATGACGCTAATGAATAAGTTGATTTTTGGACGTTACATAGCGGGTGATTCACTCGTTCACCGCATGGATCCGCGTGCTAAATTAGTTTTGAGTTTTTATTTTGTTGGAATAATCTTTATGGCAAATAATTGGCAAAGTTTTTCTATGCTTTTAGTTTTTACGTTAGGATGTATTTTAGCGTCAAAAATTAATATGAGTTTCTTTTTAAAAGGTGTCCGGCCATTAATTTGGCTGATTATCTTTACGGTTGCTTTGCAAATGCTATTTTCAAGTGGTGGCCAAATGTACTGGCATTGGGGGATTTTTAAAATTTCTCAATTTGGTGTGACAAATGGATTATATATTTTTTGCCGATTTATTTTAATTATTTTTATGTCAACATTATTGACGTTGTCAACGGCACCACTCCAACTAGCAGATGCGATTGAATCTTTATTAAAACCACTTAAAGCAATCAAATTTCCAGTTTATGAAATTGCGTTAATGTTATCAATCGCGTTACGTTTTGTCCCTACATTAATGGATGAGACAGAAAAAATTATGAACGCTCAACGAGCTCGAGGTGTGAACTTTGGTCAAGGGTCGCTAATTAAACAAATGCAATCAATTATCCCGTTGTTAATTCCGCTATTTGTAAGTTCGTTCAATCGTGCCGAAGATTTAGCGATTGCCATGGAATCTCGTGGTTACCAGGGTGGAGAAGGTCGAACAAAGTATCGTATTTTAAAATGGCGGACGGCTGATACGTTAGCTTTTGTTTTATTCGCTATCGTTACCGTTGCATTAGTCTACCTCAAAAATTAAGGATGAATAAATATGTCAGTACGTTTTAAAATTACCGTTGCTTATGATGGCGCAGCTTTTGCAGGGTTTCAGAGGCAGCCAAACCAACGGACGGTTGAATCTGTCTTAGAAAAAGCAGTAACAATTATGAGTAAATCAGAAGTACCAGTTAGAATTTATGGTTCAGGCCGAACAGATGCTGGCGTTCATGCCTTAGGACAGGTTTTTCATTTTGACTTCATGCATGAAATTCCGGAAACTAGCATGATGAGAGCATTGAACAGTTTATTGCCACTGGATGTTCAAGTTAAAAAAGCCGAACTTGTCAGTGATGATTTTCATTCACGCTATAGTACGCATGGTAAACGATATATGTATCGTGTTTCTCAAGGTGAATTTACCGACCCATTTAAACGCTTCTACACGGGTCATTATAAATACAAGATAGATATCGCCAAAATTGAAGAAGCATTACCTGATTTAGTTGGCGAACATGATTTTTCTAGTTTCGTGGCGGCAGGTAGCCAGGTTACAGATCACGTTCGGACGATTTATGAGGCAACCGTGAGAGAAGATAAAGAAAACCATGAAATTATTTTTGAATTTTATGGAAATGGCTTTCTGTACAATATGGTCCGAATTTTAGTCGCTACACTCCTAGAAATAGGGAACGGCCGGCGTCCGGTTCATGATATTTTACGGTTATATGAAGTAAAGGATCGACAACAAGCTCGAGAAACAGCTCCGGCGAGTGGATTATATTTAAAAAAGGTTTATTATCCGGACGAATTAGGGTAATATAGAAGTTATTGACAATATGAATACTAAGGCAATTTTAAATCTGAAAAGGTGTTATTTATTTGTGGGATGCCCATAAATTAGATTGACAAATTGACTTTTAATAGTTAATATTATAAATGGTATTGTTTGCCCCACTGATAGGCCCCGGAAACTTATTTGAGTGTCAAACAAACAACATGAAAAAACGGAGGAAACAATCGTGCGTACAACTTATTTAGCAAAAAAAGGCGAAATAGAACGTAAATGGTATGTTATTGATGCAACTGATATTTCTTTAGGTCGCTTATCAACTGTCGTTGCTTCTATCTTACGCGGTAAAAACAAACCAACATTCACACCTAATGTGGATACTGGTGATAACGTTATTGTTATCAATGCAGAAAAGGTTGGTTTAACTGGTCACAAAGCTGACAGAAAATTATACCAACATCATACAGATCATCCAGGTGGTTTAAAAACTCGTACTGCTGGTGATTTCCGTGCCAACGATCCTGAAAAATTGATTGCTTTCTCTGTTAAAGGTATGCTTCCAAAAGGTACTCTTGGTAAAGAACAAGCATTGAAATTACACGTATATCGTGGTGCAGAACATGATCAACAAGCACAACAACCAGAAACTTTAGATATTACAAACTTAATTTAAGGAGGCAATTGAAATGGCTCAAGTCGTATATTCAGGAACAGGTCGTCGTAAAAACTCAGTAGCTCGCGTACGTTTAGTACCAGGTACTGGTAAAATTACTATCAACAACAAAGCAATTGAAGATTACATTCCATTTGCTAACTTACGTGAAGTAGTCTTACAACCATTTAACGCTACAGAAACATTAGGTAGTTATGATGTTTTAGTTAACGCTAATGGTGGTGGCTTCTCAGGTCAAGCTGGCGCAGTTCGCCATGGTATTGCTCGCGCATTACTTACAGTAGATCCAGATTTCCGTGCAGCTCTTAAATCTGCAGGATTACTTACTCGTGATCCTCGTATGAAAGAACGTAAGAAACCAGGTCTTAAGAAAGCTCGTAAAGCAAGCCAATTCTCAAAACGTTAATATATATTTATATCGATATTTTGAAGCACTTCACAAAGCAATTTGTGAGGTGTTTTTTTTGGTATATTGCAGTTGTCACTGGTGAATATTTTTGGTTCTATTGCAACTATTGTTGGTGAATATATTATGGAGGGTGTTGTCACTTTGTGACAACGCCTTTTTTATGTACATAATCCTCATTACAAAGAAAATGTGTTTCCTAAAATTACTGAAATCGTAGGCATTACGTTTAATATGTTTCAATTCATTGTTAGTTTCTTAAAGTTGGCCACTAGAATAACGTAGTAGCCTAATAGAGATGCCCGCCATCCGTAGCTAACAATTTGATTATGTTGAGAACTCTGCAGGGGTGTCAGGCATTTTTGAAGGTAATCTAAAGTACCATAAACTCCGATGACTGCTGGATTAAGGAGTGCTTTCAGCAAATTTCATATTTAGTAAAACCTTAGTATTATTTGTCATAGGAGACTCTTTTTAGTGTCATACAAAAAAATCTGTTGCCAGTGATAGATTTTTCTATCACTGGCAACAGATATTGTAGACCTTCTATTTATATATATATTAACTTTGGCTGTAAACCGCGGTCACTGAGTTACTACTTGACCAAACAACAATCAGATTCTGCTTGTTCGTTTCTTCACCAGTATTAACACCATATTCGTGACTAGTCCCTTTGGGATAGAACATGACGGACCAATTAATAGAAACATCACTTGCATTACTTAAGCTGGCGGTTAAGATATTATTAGCAACTTCAAATTTCGTCGCATGCAGCCCATTCTGATCTTTTAAGCCAGCTTTATTTAATGTAAACGAAGATGATGACACTAGACTATCTTTAGTAATATTTAACGGCTGAACATCATCAAGTGGTAAGTCGCGTCCCCGTGCTTCTAACTTCACAATTTGCCACTGACCGACGATACTGCTGTAATCACTGACTTGAATTTGATCTAAATTCATCTGTTTTGGTTGATTTACTTCTTTGGCAGGCGTCTTTTTAATCGTATTTACTTTTTTTGACGACTGCGCTTTTTTCTTATCTGACACGGATTCTTTTTTTGGTTGATTTACTTCTTTAGTATGCGTCTTTTTAGTTGTATCTGCTTTTTTTGACGACTGCGCCTTTTTCTTATCTGACACGGATACTTGTTTTGGCTGACTTGTTTGCTCAGACTGTGACTTTTGTTGCCCACACGCTGTTAATAAAGCAACCATTACGATACTAGTCATTACAAGTAAAGGCTTCTTCATCTCAATTCCTCCTTACAATAACGAATTAGTGTTTACGACGGCGCGTTCCTGCAAGTCCAAAGAGACTAACGGCACCAACAAGAGCTGCACCAATCACTGAAACGACTGACGAATTAGTTTCGTCAGTTTGTGGTAATACCGAAGCACCTAATATTTTAGCGTTATTGATTTCTGAATGATCAGCAGCTTTAAGACGTGATGTTGATGTATTATTGCTTGGTGCAACAATACCATTGTTGTCAGTCGTGTCTTTAGCTGTTTCACTACCTTTAGCAACAACAGAACCAGTTACGTTACCTTTATCTGAACCATTGTCTGAACCTGTTACATGACCAGTATGTGAACCAGAATCGTTATCAGTACCAGTTGATGGTTTGTCAACATTGTTCAAAGCATCTTCGATGTCTTTTTCATGTTGTAATTTAGCTAATGCAGCTTGTGCATCGTCTAAAGCTTTCTTAGATGCATCAGCGATTGCTTGTAACTTCGCATATTGTGCATCGTCAGCAACGGAAGCAGCTTGTGCATCTTCGGCAGCTTTAACAGCCTCGTCGTATGCTTTTTTAGCAGCTTCAACAGCTTTTGTTGCGTCAACTAAGTTAGCTTCAGCATTCTTTAAGTCATCTAAATGATTTGTTTTTTCGCCAAGTGCGTCTTGACCAGCTTTTAAAGCTGCTTGAGCGGCACTTAATTTAGCAGTTGCATCTTTTAATGCAGTTTTAGCAGTAACTAATTTAGCATTAGCTGCGTCTAAA
This sequence comes from Dellaglioa sp. CoH-57-MRSF-22, assembly GCF_056781895.1. The sequence goes on from NZ_JBXAXT010000003.1 coordinate 40,280, forward strand.
GTCATGTGTTTTTGAGCTTGTGTTGTTTTAGTTGTAGCTAAGGCAGCTTGTGCATCTTTTAAAGCTTGTTGTTTTTGAGGCATTGATGCATTTAAATCATCAACAACTGTTTGTGCATTTTTAACAGCTACAGTAGCAGTTTTAACATCGTTTTGTGCTTTAGTTAAGGCTGTGTGTGCTGTTGCTTGTTTTGTTTTAGCAGTTGCTAAAGCAGTTTTAGCTGTAGCTAAGGCTTGGTTAGCTTTAACTGTTTGTGATTTAGCTGCTGCAAGAGCTGCATCAGCAGTTTTTGAAGTTGCTGTTTTAGCAGTAACGTCGCTTGCTAATTTATCAATTTGAGCTTGACTGACAGTTCCAGATTCAACAGGTGTAGTGCTAAATTTAGAAGCGTCGTTAACATCATAGTCATCAACAAAGTTAAAGAAACTTGTTAAGAAGATATTACCGTTAGATTGTTTAAATTGACCGAAGCCAAGACCGAACCATGTGTTATTGGCAGGTGTATATGTTGCCATAATGCCAGCAACACTTACGGCATGGCCCCATTCACCCCCATTGAATAAGAAGGCATTCATTGAATCATAGATAGATTTCTTGAAAGCATCAAGACTAAGATTCCAACCATTTTCAGATGATTTATCGAAGATAGTATTCATATCTTGTTGTGTTAAGTATGTTAATCCCATACCGTTAGCAATGCTGTTGTTTAATGCATTGTCATGACCATCATCAGGATCGTTATTCTTAGATGTATAAGCATCGCCGATTGATTGACCTAATTTTTTAGAACCTTCTGAGACTTCAACTTGTGTGCTACCAAAACGGTCACGCACTTCATTTAATAATTGTTTAGCATATTCATTTAAGTCATCAAGATATTTGTTTAAATCTGATTGGTTGTTAATATGAACAGTTTTATCTTGGTCATTTGAAATGTAGCCGCCATTTAATGCCCATTCTTTTTCAGTTGCAGCTGTTAAACTGTCAATGACATCTTGATAATTAGCGTCAGCTGATGAAGCATCTGAATAAGCCTTTAAGGCATTAATGTAGTCTTGGCTTAAGTTGATGTGATTTTGGTTAGCTTGATGATTACCTTGTTGTTTCTTAGCATCATCTAATGCTTTTTGAGCAGTATCTTTAGCTTTTTGAGCAGCGTCAGCTTTAGCTTTAGCATCATTTTGTTGTTTGTTAGCATCAGTTACGCCAGTTTGAGCGTTATTAACATTGTTTTGTGCGTCAGCAATATTCTTGTCAGCTTGGTCAGCACCTTTTTGAGCATTGTCTTCAGTTGTTTGAGCTTGATCCAAGTTATCTTTGGCATTGCTTAAATTCTTGTCGGCTTCGGCTGAACCTTTGCCATCAAGGTTATTTTGAGCATTATCAACGTTTTCTTGAGCTTTATCAGCATCTTTATCAGATTGGTCAGCACCTTTTTGGGCTTCATCAACGCCAGTTTGAGCATTATCGACATCTGTTTTACCTTTATCAACATCTGTTTTAGCGTTATCAACGTCTTGACCTAATTGGTTATTTGTTTTGTCTTGTTCGTCAACTGCATCTTGAGCGTTATTGATAGATTCATCAGTTGCGTTATCAGCAGTATTTTGCGCATTTTGTTGATTATCAACAGCACTGTTTAAATCTTCTTGTGATTGATTAGCATTTTCTTCAGTTTGACCAGCATTGTCTTTAGAAGCATCGGCTGTGTCTTTAGAAGTATCAGCAGCACTTTGATCTTTGTCAGCTGTATCTTTGGCATTATCAACGTCAGTTTGAGCGTCTTTAATATCGTCATCTAATTTTTGACTGTTAGATTGAACTGTTTGAGTATGAGTTGTTTCAGTTGAGTCGGGTGTAGTTGTTGCAGCGTTTGCCGTTGTTGTAGCACCAACGACAGTAACTCCAGCGATTAATGCACTTGATAATAAAGTAATGTTTGATTTTTTCATAATATAAAATATCCTCCCAATAAATTAATAATTATTTAGCAACCTGTTCAAATTTTAACCCCTCTAATAAAAATCCGAAGCCCATCATTTGTGAACCAGTTACGGAATTAAGTGTAAATGTTTTTTTATCTTTGTCTAAACTAGCTTTCATTGTATAATCATCAAATTTCATGGTAAGTTTACCGTCTTCAATTTCATAAGTACCTTGGTCTGACTTTTTATCAGTTTCAACTTTAGTCACAGTGTTTCCTTTAAACTTCAACTCAAATTTGGAACCACCCATGTCGGAAATATAGCTTCCATCCATCTTATTTGAATTGCCCATCATAAACATAGCCACAATAATAACTATAGCTACTATACTGACACCGGTAATAATATTTGCTTTTTTTGACATTTTTTCTCCATTTTTATAAATTTAATATAATAAATCTTATTTTCTGAACGAATTAAATGCACTGACGGTTGAGGACATAGCTGCCAAGCGTGCATTTGAGGCAATATCTTGTTGTAAGCCTCTCATTTCTTCCTGCATTGAAAGTTGAGTTTCTTGGAATTGTTGTGTTTCTAAAATGTTAAAGGCTTCTTGCAAATCACGTGCCCGAGTTTCATCAATTAATTTCCAAAGACGAAAAATATCGAAATAGTTGTAGAATTTCTCTGGGAATCCTTGCTTGCCTGCAATATAATCTTCATTTGCCATTTCAGCGTCCAAGTCTGCTAAGGCTTGTGTTTTAGATTCATTACCCGGCATAATATAAACAAAATATTTAAAAGCAAATAGCGCGATAACAGCAATGATGAATGGCATCGCCGCACTTGTCTGACTAGTAATCATAAAAAGAACAATTAAAACGACTAATGCGATGATTATTCCTCGAAATTTTTTCTTACCTTTTTCAATCTTAGCCTCTGCTTCACGAATTTGTTGTTGGATAACTGCAGCTCCCGCTGTAACACTTCTTTTTGCCATTAAAAAATCTAAAAGTTCTTCTTTATTCATAATTTTCTCCCTTTTCTTTGAACGAATTATTAACCAACCTTTACCAAACGATCCCTATAAAATCTCCTCCCCCAAAAAAGTAATTTATATCTTGCACTATCTTCACATGATATATTTTATCTCAAAAATATACTCAATACTACCTTTTTATGTAACTTTATAGGTATACTGAGAGCTTTGAAAGTGTGCGCACTTAATTTATCATTAAACATATGGATAAATAGGAGCGATTTATGATTATACTTGTGGGCACTTTCATTCGGAAAAAGCGAAAAGAATTAGGACTTACAATTGAAGAATTGGCAGAAATGGCGGACGTATCCGCCAGCTATTTGGCTCGACTCGAAAGAGGACAATTAGACGATACGAGTACAAGAAAGTTGGAACTAGTTCTGAATGCCTTACAATTAAATTTGGCTGATATATTAATGAGTAATGATTTTAACGACATTTATACGCCCGAATTAATTAACAGATTGAAAAGCATGACCACAGATGATAGAATGCGTATCTCTAAAGCGTTACTGGAAATCTTGAAATAGAAATTGATTAGACATATATTAAATGGGTAGAGAGTGTGTAAAGCATAAAAAAAGACACCATTAATGGTGTCTTGACTAGTCTATTTTATGGTGTTAATTTTATCTCGTATTATGGATTTTATTCAATGTTGTTCCTTTTTCAATATTGTAAAGTATTGATACAAGTGGATTCAAATAGATAAGATTCCATGAAGTATTAATCGATAATTCTCAAAACGCTAATATATATTTATATCGATATTTTGAAGCACTTCACAAAGCAATTTGTGAGGTGTTTTTTTGTATGGATTTTAAGTGTATAAAATATTCTAGTTCGGAATCTACGAAAATTTCTAAATTCAAAACCAACGCGTTTAATGACCTTAATTTTATTGTTTATTCCTTCTAAAGGACCGTTAGTATAATAATAGCCAAAATTATTTTTAATCTCAGAATGGTGACAAAGCAACGTTTCAATACTTTTAAGCATTTCTTCAGAACACCTTTCGGTGTTTCTAACTGTAAAATCATAAGATTTCCAGTCCTTCAACCGAATGGTTGATCTTATTTGGTTCATGAGTTCATATGATTTATTTAGTTCAGGATGAATCGCTAATAAATGATCAACGACATTTGTTTCTGTTGTTAGGTATGGGAAATAAGTCCATTTCTTGAAATTTTTAAAATCTAAGGTTTCAGAAGGTTTTAACAGGAGCTTCCAGTAACGTTTTAGTGCTTTGTAGTCTTGTGATGATTTTGAAAGTTCTTTCATCAGTCTAATTCTAGTTTTAGTGAATCCACGATTCACTGAATTGATAATATGAAAGGTATCTATGATGACAATCGCGTTAGGAAAGACTTCTTTGGCTAGTTTAGGATAGGTATAATTCATATCAGTTACGATAATTTTCACGTTTTTTCTAGCTGCAGCTGAGTAACGATAAAAATAACGTTCTATTTGATAGAATCTTCTAAAAGATAAAAGTTTGATTAATTCATGGTTACTAGCATCCATAAATTCAAAACTCATGGCATCTGTAGCTGATTTGGTACTCTTGACTTCGTCAAGTAGGAGTACTTTAGGTAAAAATTTATAATTAGGTTTAAAATCACGTTCAAAGGTCATTAAAATACGACCTACAAAGGAATCAGGATTCGAAATTTCATTAGCAATATGAGTTAAAGAAACGGATTCCGCTAATTTAGTTAAACAGAGCTGTTTAGATAGATTGGAAATCGTACAATTTTTAGGAACCACACTTGTTTGGACAAGGAAGTATGACTGCCGCTCATGACAGCTAAAGTATCTTCGTTTGAGTGATAAAATGATACATTTACCAAAAAATTTAGGGTAGCGTATGGGTGTTTGACGCCAACTATACCTGATAATCTGTCCTTCGTTTTTAATATCACAATTTGGACAATCCCTTCGGCTGGTAATCAAGAACACGGTTAAATCGAGTGACACCGTCATTAGAAGACTGATAATCAACAATCGTTAGACTACTGTCTTTTATTTTAAGCCAAAATTTAGTATGATTAGGCATGCGGAGAGTTCCATCTTTCTTATTAATTCATCTGTGGTGGTTGAGGGATAATGAACATGGATGAACTCGTAACCAAAAGTCTTATGACTTTTGGCTTTTTTTTGTTATTATACAAAAAAACTGTCATCAGTAATAGTTTTTACACTAGTCCCAACAACAGATAGTACAGAGCCTTTTTATTGTATTTAAAATTTAAAGATATTTCCTTCTATTTGGAATATTCGTTGGGTTTTGGGAGCAACTACTGATAATAACCTAGCTAAAACACAAAGAAAAGTAAAGGGTATATAAACGATTTCTCCTCCCTTTACATTTTTTCATTTTTGCAGAAGGATTAATACAGCAATCGATACTGAAACTTACTGCAAAAATCAATTAAAAGGCCCAAAGGAAGAAGTTAATCAATTTTACACAAAATAAAAATGAGATTACCGTATTTTCACTTAAATCTAATTTTTTTTATTGTCTCAATTTTATAATGCTTTTTGACAACCTCCAAAAGAAAACATATACTTAATTATGAAAACGCTTTTATATAAAACGGAGGCAAACAGATGACACCAGAAATTGAATGGCTAGATACACCAACCGTTTTTCGTGTTGGACAGGTACCAGCTCACAGTGATCATAAGTACTATGCAACTCAAGCAGAAATGTTACAACAAAAAAGTTCATTTGAACAATCTTTGAATGGAACTTGGAAATTTAGTTACAGCACTAATGCAGCAAGTCGACCAAAAAATTTCTATCAGACTGACTTTGATGCAGAACAATTTGACACAATTCCAGTACCACAGCATATTGAATTATCAGGATATGAGCAATTACATTATATTAATACGATGTATCCTTGGGAAGGACATGAATATAGACGACCTGCTTTTTCAGATACTGATTTAAATCAGTATGCTGGAATGTTTAGTGATGCAGAATATAATCCAGTAGGTTCATATTTAAACCATTTTGACTTGGAACCAACTCTTCAAAATAAACGCGTTATTATCCGTTTTGAAGGTGTTGAACAGGCAATGTACGTCTGGTTGAATGGACATTTTCTAGGATACGCAGAAGATAGTTTTACACCAAGCGAATTTGACCTGACACCTTATTTAAAAGATAAGGATAATTGTTTGGCAGTTGAAGTGCATAAACGAAGTTCTGCAGCCTTCATTGAAGACCAAGACTTTTTCCGTTTCTTCGGAATTTTTCGTGATGTGACACTGTTAGCACAACCTGCAACACATTTAGATGATTTTTGGGTGATTCCTGATTACGATAGTGGACAAAAAACAGGACAAGTAGATTTACAACTTCATTTTAGTGGGGCAGAACAACGTGTCCGTGTCACATTCAAAGACCAAGATGCGGTGTTATTTAGCGATGAATTAATGAGTGGGTCAGATGTCGAAAAACACTACAATTTAGCACAACCAGTGACTGCTTGGCAGAATGACCGGCCTTATTTATATACATTACAATTAGAAATTTTAGATGCTGATGGGCAATTAATTGAAATTATCCAACAACCAGTTGGTTTTCGCAAAATTGAAATTAAGAATCGCGTGATGTTATTAAATGGTGAACGATTAATTATCAATGGTGTTAATCGTCATGAGTGGAACCCTAAATCAGGAAGAACCATTTCAGATAATGATGAAGCTTGGGATGTTGACTGTATGCAACGTAACAATATTAACGCAGTTCGGACGTCACATTATCCAGATCGATTATCTTTTTACAATCGTTGTGATCAGGCTGGTATTTATATGATGGCTGAAACCAACTTAGAATCACATGGTTCTTGGCAGAAAATGGGTGAAGTTGAGCCTTCTTGGAATGTGCCCGGCTCATCGGATCAATGGGAAGCAGCCGTTTTAGACCGCGCTAAAAGTAATTTTGAGTTATTTAAAAATCATCCCTCAGTTTTATTTTGGTCATTGGGTAACGAATCATACGCCGGCAGTGTCTTAGCGAAAATGAATGAGTACTATAAACAAAAAGATTCGACACGTTTAGTTCATTATGAAGGTGTTTTCCGTGCGCCTGAATACAAAGATGTCATTTCAGATGTTGAAAGTCGGATGTATGCAACACCAGCCGAAATTAAAGACTATCTAGAAAATTCACCACAAAAACCATTTATCTTGTGTGAGTATATGCATGATATGGGTAATTCATTGGGCGGGATGAAATCATATATTGATTTATTACAACAATATGAATCCTATCAAGGTGGTTTCATCTGGGACTTTATCGATCAAGCATTGTTAGTTGAAGATCCCGTCACAGGTCAAAATGAGTTGCGTTATGGTGGCGATTTTGATGATCGACCATCTGATTATGCATTTTCGGGTGATGGACTCGTTTTTGCCACACGTAATGAAAAACCAGCAATGCAGGAGGTAAAATACTATTATGGCACAGATAAATAAGCAGTTAACTGTCATTTACGGAGATGTCACACTCGGTTTAAAAGGAAATGATTTTCATTATATTTTCTCCTATCAAACGGGTGGCCCAGAATCTTTTAGAATTCAAGGTAAAGAGTGGCTTTATCGCTCACCAAAACCGACTTTTTGGCGTGCAACAACGGATAACGATCAGGGGAGTCAGTTTCCAGTAAAGTCAGGGATGTGGTTGGCCGCTGATCAATTCAGTAATTGTCAATCAGTTAAAGTTGCTATTAATGGTAAACCAATTGCGTTACCGATTGCACCAGAAAATAATCGTTACACTAACCATGAAGTCGCTGAAAAAGTGGCTATAAGTTATATCTATAACACACTGACTGTGCCGCAAACGCAAGTGACGGTCACTTATACTGTTGAAGCAACCGGAAAAATGAATGTTGCAGTTTCATACCAAGGAAAAGCTGGATTACCCTCATTACCTGTTTTTGGGTTGCGATTTATTATGCCCACACCAGCGACTCGTTTTTGTTACCAAGGATTATCAGGAGAAACTTATCCAGATAGAATGGCCGGAGGAATTCCAGGCCGATATGAAGTTCAAGGGTTACCAGTGACACCATACTTAGTTCCGCAAGATTGTGGTGTGCATATGCAAAATGATTGGGTAACTGTTTATCGACAGTCTGTTCTGGATAATCGTATGCAACAGGCTTCTGAAACGGGTTTAACATTCAGTGCGGTTGATCAACCAATTGCGTTTAGTTGTTTACCTTATACAGCTGAAGAATTAGAAAATGCGACACATCATAGCGAATTACCAGCGGAACATCGTACCGTTTTATCGATTCTAGGCGCCGTTCGAGGTGTTGGTGGTATTGATAGTTGGGGTAGTGATGTTGAGGATGACTATCAAATTGATGCGATGAAGGATATTGCTTACCAATTTAATATCACATTTGATTAATTTGCCTATCTACCATAACTATAGTAGACTGTAAATAATTAATAAACAGGGAGTGTGAAGTGCATTGGTAAATACAAATCGTTAATCGAATAACTGTCGACTAAACAAGGGACGAAGTGTGTCTTTTTATGCATGTTGACTATTCAAACGGTTTGCAATATCAATTCTTTTTCACATCTGAAAGAACCACTTTTTTTGATGGATAACGATTGAAGAGCATATAACTGTATGCTCTTTTTTTGTAGAATCAAATGGATAGTTTAGCGGTCGACCTCACAAAGAAATGAGGTAATTACTATAGGAACAATACAAATTAAACAATTAAGTTTTCAATATGATGGACAATTAGCACCAATTTTTAAAAATGTTGATTTACAATTAGATGCCAGCTGGAAGTTAGGTCTAATTGGTAGAAATGGTCGCGGAAAAACGACTTTATTTAGAATTTTACAAAATCAATTACAGTACCAAGGAAAGATTAGAACAGATTTAGAATTTCAGTATTTTCCTCAAACAGTTGTTAAACCAGAAGAGTCAGTGTGGCTGGTTATCAAGAGTATCACAGACTTACAAGACTATGATCAGTGGCAAATTTTAATCGAATTAGATAAACTTGGACTATCTGAAAAATTATTGACGGAACCATTTAATCAATTAAGTCCAGGACAGCAAACTAAGATATTATTAGCCAGCTTATTTGTTGGCGAAGGTAAATTTCAATTAATAGATGAACCGACTAATCATTTAGATGAAAACGGTCGAAAAATTATTTCTGATTATCTAAGACAAAAACAAGGATTTATTTTAATCAGTCATGATCGTTATTTTTTAAATAATATTATTGATCATGTTATTTCAATTGATCGCGCTAAAATCAGTCAATTTAAGGGTAATTATAATACGTGGGCTGACGAAAATACGTCACGAAATAATTGGGAATATAATGAAAAAGAAAAATTACAACATGATATTAAACGATTAGAAGGTGCTTCACGGAAAAAATCGGGTTGGGCTAATCAGACTGAGGCGAAAGTATCTGGTGCGACAGACAGAGGATTTATTAGCCACAAGGCAGCTAAATCTATGAAACGGGTACTAAGTATTAAAAAACGTGCCGATAAAGCAGTAGAAGAGAAAAAATCTTTACTTAAGAATATTGATGTGGCAGATCTTTTAACGTTGAATTTTGAAAAATTAGTGTCAGATAAGACTTTACTAGAGGTAATTGGCTTATCAGCATTTCGTAAACAATTGCCGGTAAATAAACCGGTAGATTTTAAATTAAAGATGGGAGAGCGCGTTATTCTTCAGGGTGAAAATGGTTCTGGTAAATCGAGCGTTATCGCTGCTATACTAGGTCAATTAAAGTATCAAGGGCAATACAAATTTGCAACACCTTTAAAAGTGAGCTGGTTACCGCAAAATTTTGATGGTTTATCTGGTTCTTTACAAGAATTCGCTGCAGAAAAAAATGTTTCTTATTCTTTAATGTTGGATACATTAAGAAAACTTGGTTTTGAACGTTATGAATTTGATAAAGATATCAGTCAAATGAGCATGGGCCAAAAGAGAAAAGTGGCTTTGAGTCGTTCGTTGGTTGAACCAGCAAATATATATATTTGGGATGAGCCACTTAATTATCTAGATGTTATCACGCGTCAACAAATTCAAGATGTTATTCTGGCTTTTCAACCACCGATGTTAATCATTGATCATGATAAAGAATTCGTTGAAAAGGTTGGAACAAAATTCGTTGAGATTGAACATTATTAGTGAATGGTTAATTAAAGGCATCCAATTTATACGTCTATTGATATCAAGATAGTCGTAATGATATACTGTTAAGAGCATAGTTATTTTAACTGTATACTGATTAGCGGGGCATACAGAATTAAAATCGACGTAAGTTGAATAATAAAAGATCAACTTTATTTGAAGGCATGTATTCATAATATGAATCTTTAACTTTGAAAGAAATTGTTAATTAATAGAGCAAGGAGGAAACATTAATGGCTGATAAAGCAAAGACTGATAGAGATAAAATGCTAGAAATTATCAAAAAGAAACAAACTGATGGCGGAAACTTCAATAAGAAGGCTACTGCTAGAAATGATCGTACTAAAATGCGTAAGGGTCCTAAGATTTTTAAATAGAGGTTTAGACTTAGCTCAGATAAATATCTGGGCTATTTTTTTAATCATTAAAATCTAGCATACTTTTACTGAATCAATTCCAATATATCTGCAGTAACTTCTTCAGCTGTAGCAGGACTACCACTACTAATCCATTGCAACATCGTTCGTAGAACGCCACCAAGAATGAACGTTTTTTGAGTATTATTTAGCCGACTGATACTAGGCGTATCTTTAAGAATCTTTTCAAAATAAGTATAAAAAGAATCTTCCAATAAATAAACAATATCATTTTTAATTAGGATATCCATAAATTCAGAATCATTATGCCAATAGTTAAAAGCTAGCTTGAAAATGTTTTTCAAACTAATTTCTGTTTGATTGGACTTGAGTTCGGCGTAAAACTGGTCAAATAAGTAATCGGACCGAGTTAGTAAAATCGCGTCCTTATTTTCAAAATTACGATAGAAAGTCAGCCGGGCAACTCCGGCTTTTTTTGTGATTTCAGTTATTGTGATTTCTTGATAAGATTTTATTTTTAATAAGTCAATTAAAGAATCAATAATCAAATTTTTACTTAATTTTGCTTGGTTATTTTCCGTCATTTTTTATATCTCCTTGAAGTGTAACAAATAACACGATTTTGTATCTTGTAAATCACGCGATAAATGATTAATATAAGTGTAACAAATGTAACACTTATAGCAAGAAAGATAAATGACACTTGAAGTATTTTATATAAAGTCATTAAAGTCGGAAAATTTATTAAACTAATTAAAAGAGGTTATTGAACATGAAAAAAATTTGTATTATATTTGATCATCCCTACACTGCAGACGCTGGATACAATGAATTGCACAATAGGAGTTATTCAGCGGCATTACTAGTTAGTGCTAAAGCAGCGTATGAAAAAGAGGGCTGTATTGTGGACGTAATTGATTTGCATAAAGATGGGTTTGATCCTGTAATGCACCAAGAAGACCTAATATCTTGGCGTAAGAAGATACCAACGGATTCTATGACGGCGAATTATCAAGAACGCCTCATGGCTGCAGATGAGCTTGTCTTTATTTTTCCAATCTGGTGGGAATCTATGCCAGCTATGATGAAGGGATTCTTTGACAAAGTTATTGCTAAAGGGATTCTTTATACAGAGCAGGAAAATAAAAAATTATTTAAAAATGAGATGGTTCATTTAAAGAAAGTTAAAATGGTTACAACTATGTCAACACCAGGTTGGATTTATCGAACTATCTTTGGAAATCCTGTGACTAAAATGGTATTTAGGGGAACATTCCGGAAGATGGGGTTTAACCAGTTGAAATGGTTTAACTTTGCTGCAGTTCAAGGAATGAAACTTGAAAAACGACAACAGTTGTTGAAGAAGTTTGAAAATAATATTGTGAAGTAAGAGGGTTCAACCTGATTGGGTAAATACAATTAGGTTGGCTCTTTTTTAATATCACTAGAACCGAATCTTTTGAATTTAGTTCAGTTAATTTAAGTAGTATAATACAATTGAATTATTAAGGAAGAAAAGGGCGTCAAATAGTGAATGGAGGGGCAAAATGATGACAGAACATGAAAAATTATTGGCAGGTCAAGATTATGATTATCGCGACCCAGAATTACAGGGTATGATTGCGGCGGGTAAAGAATTAGTCACTATAATCAATACGACAACTGACCTAGAGAAAAGAGCAACAGCAATTCACGAGTTGTTAGGGAAATCTGGGGAAGGACTCGTTATTAATGGTCAATTTAATACAGTTTATGGTAAACATATCACTGTTGGTGATGATGTTTTTATTAACGGTAATTGTACATTTCAAGATTCAAACAAAATCACATTAGGAGATCGTGTCATTGTCGCGCCAGACACGAAGTTATATTGTGGTGAACATGCATTAGATGCAACAAAACGTTTTGGAAAAAGACAAGATGGTAGTCGTTATTTAATTACTTATACTAAACCAATTACAATTGGAAACGATGTGTGGATAGGTGGAAATGTCACGATTATTGGTGGCGTTCATATTGGGGATAATGTGATTGTAGCAGCTGGTGCAGTGGTGACAAAAGATGTTCCTGACAATACAGTAGTGGGCGGCGTGCCCGCCAAAGTTATCAAACAATTAGAGCCATTAAAATAAGAAAATTTTTATATTAGGTGAGAGGAATGAGCAGGCTATTTTAGCATTTTTGCCTAGTATTAGATAATCAGCTAAATTAAAGAAACCTAAATTAGGTTGTAGGAGGGAAAAGTTAATGACAAGTATTGATGTTTTTGCACACGTTTTACCACCACATTTTTATAACGAGATGTTAGCTATTCAGCCGAACTTGCCAGAAAAAATGCCATTTATTAAACATCCCATATTGATTGATATTGAACAAAGACGCCTATTACGGAACAGAAATGTCCAACAAGTTATCTCAGCAGTCAACGTGAATCCTGAGGACTACGTAGGGCCAGAACAAGCAGCGGCATTATGCTGGCAAGCTAATAACGAAATAATTGAAATGGTTCAACAAAATGCAGACTTGTTTAAAGCGGGTATTGCAATGATACCTCTAAATAACATCGATGAAGCAACACGTATTATAAAAGAACAAGTGCTAAAAAATTCAGAATTAGTTGGCATTCAGTTATTTACGCGTGCCCTTGGAAAAAGTATTGCTGCAAAGGAATACCGGGTTATTTTTGAAATGGCTGCACAATTAAATATCCCAATTCTGTTACACCCAATTTTTGATGATCGTAAACCAGACAATAATATTATTTTTAGTTGGGAATATGAACTAGCGCAAGCAATGTTGCAATTAGTACAGTCAGGAATTTTTAATGACTATCCTACACTTAAAGTAATTGTTCATCATGCTGGGGCAATGGTGCCTTATTTTGCTGAACGAATTAACCATATTCTATCACCAGAACAGGCAGCTGATTTTAAACGTTTCTATGTAGATACTGCATTATTGGGCAATCCTAAAGCATTAGGGTTAGCAATTGATTATTATGGTGTTAGCCACGTACTGTTTGGAACTGATGCACCGTTAGGGATTGCGCCAGCTGGAGCAACGGATGCCATAATTGAAGCTTTAGATCAGTTGAATCTTTCGAAAGATGATCGAGCCCTGATTAATTATGGAAATTATAATCGTTTGATGGGATTGGGTGAATAAATGATAGAACTTAAGAATGCCCCATTATTAAGACTATTCAAACTTAAAATTAAGCTATCTGATCGTGAAAGATTTGAAAAAGCAGGGATGATTAATTTAACGACCTCAATTCAGCAAGAAAAAGGAACTTTGGCGATGTACAGTGTACATTTGGATGAGGCGGGTACTGAAAATATTGTGATTGAATCTTATCAAGACGAAGATCAATATCAAAAACATGCAAATTCGGCTCAATTTAAAATGTTTAGTAATATCGCATCTCAGGCAGTAATTGAAAAATCGATGATTAATTTATCCCCAGAATTACTGTTAGAAAAAACAACAGCCTTGCATGAATTGAAGCCTGACAGAGCTATACTCAAAGTAACAAGTATTGAAATAGAGCCGAATAGGGTTAAAGAATTTAGAGAAGTTTCATTGAATACTATGAAACAATCATTTGAAAATGAAGCAGGACTCTTAGTGACATACATTGCTTCTGTAGATGGAGATTTAAATCAATGGATTTTCGTTGAAATTTACCGGAGTGACGAGGATTACCAAGCTCATTTACAAACAATGAATTTTAAAAAATATGTAACAGAGACGAAAAAAATGGTGCTTAATAAACGAATAGAGACACCTGTAGCAGATGTTTTAGTTAATCAGGGTGGATTATTTTTTGAAAAATGAAGATAGAGCGGTAATCAAGTTAGTCGATTACAGTGCTATCTTTTTAATTTTCCGTAAACAAAAGAGGTGCTGATAAATTTTATCAGCACCTCTTATTAATAATCGAGTATCAATATAATTTAACCCCAGCGATTTGATTTTCTGGGTAAAACCATTAAAATAAAGAACCAAATACTACCGACTAATGGAACGAATTGGATTAAAATCCACCAACCAGAACGATCAGTATCATGTAAACGACGAACTGAAACAGCAAAGTTTGCAATCCAGACGATAAACATAACAATATTTCGACTTGTCATAAAAGTAAGTTCACTAAAATTATAAATCGAATCGATAGGATGGCCAACGAGTGACGTATAAAAATAAATAATAATTGCTCCTAGAATACTATTAATAATCGTAGGCCACCAATAGTCTGATCTATTCGATGTGTCAGAAAAATTAAAAATATTTTCCCAGAAATTTTTGTATGATTGAACCATATGCTTAATCCTCCTTTTTAAAACGTTTTATTTAGTTAAAAGACATCGTTAGATTATTAAATTAGTTAATCTGACGATGTTTATTTAATTATAGTATAAATAAATAGAAATTTATATTGATATGCTTGGTGCCAGAAATAATCAGCTAGTTGACTTAAGAAAATAATTATTATATTATGAAGTTAACTTCACATGAAGTATATTTCATATTGAAAGGTGTTCATTATGCAAAATAAAGTTAAAGAATACAGAACTAAGCTTGAATTAACACAGGAACAGTTAGCTGAGAAAGTTCAAGTTTCTAGTCGAACAATTATCTCACTTGAAAAAGGTAAATATAAGCCATCTATAATGTTGGCCTATCGTTTGAGTTTATTGTTTGATTGTCAGATTGAAGCGTTATTTCAGCTAAAGGAAAATTTAGAGATGGAGGAGAATTAAAATGAAAATCTATAGTTATCGACATTTTTTTGTAGGTTTATTTTTTATGTTTGTGGGGATTGCCTCAATTTGGATAATGAACTTAGATTTTAAAGATGCTTTTGATTGGTCAAAATTGATTAGATCATTTATTAATGTTGTCTTATCATTTGGAATTGCGGCCTATCAATTTTATATAACTTTTTCTAAAAAAGGACTGAAAGAAGAACAGCTGGAGAATGTGGATGAACGAAATAAGTTAATTGATCAGTCTGTGAACGCAATGATTGGAAAAATTATGAATAGCATGATTTTAATTCTAGCGTTTGGGTTTATCATTTTGTGGGCATTTCTAAAAGTAAGTACGTTATTATGGATTGGTGCACTACTTTTCTTTTTGTATACGAATATAATAATCATTTCAATAATATTAGCGATATACTACGAGAAAAAGCTTTAATAATAGAGGCGTAACAGGTTAGGAGATTTTTGGCATGAAGAAAAATATGTTAATATCAATCGGTTTTTTGATGGTAGTTTTTTTAGGTATCTTAGGATTTAAAACATTAATTCAAGTTAAAGATACACAACCGGCTAGTTGGGCAGAAATCAGTCGAATTCAACCGACAGAAAATATAAAATTAACCCAAAAATACAAAATTAACGCAGGAACAAATGGCTTACCAGTCCAAGCAAAAATAGTCGTCGGTGGTGATGCTATATTACCGCATAAAAATTATGCTACACCCGCTGATTGGACCATTAAAAAAGGGTCCAAAGATGCATCAAATATGAAAGTTGTATTTAATCTTAAAAATTCGAAAGTACGTGGCACTAAGGTACAATTAAATACGTCAGATGCGTATTCTGGAGGACCAATGCCTGCCACGGTTCCAATTGAGATTGGACAAATTCAAGGCAAATTACAAGAAGAATATGGTCATTTTAAGGAAACGGCAACTATTGAAATTGGAGATAACACTTGGTATCTAAGCGTTATCCTTGAACCTAAAGTTAATTCAATTCACTATCTTTATTATCGAATTGAAGACACAAGTAGTGTTAGTGATTCGACAATTGTCGTTGATTATATGACTAAACTTAGGGCAGCTCAACAAAATCCCGCGGGACTAATGAATGATTTGGGTGATGTTGAAGCGGTCATTAAAACACTTTCTAAAACATCTGTGGCGTCTTAACCTATGCTATAATTTAAAGACATAGAATTATCTGAGAAAATGAGCAAAGAGAAAGGATTATATGAATCCACAATCAGTTTTAAAAGAAAAATTTGGGTACGACAATTTTCGCCAAGGTCAAAAAGAAGTTATTGATCGTATTCTAACGGGTGAAGATGTTTTAGCTATTATGCCTACAGGCGGCGGAAAATCGCTATGTTACCAAATTCCAGCACTTATATTAGATGGACTAACGTTAGTGATATCTCCTTTAATTTCTTTAATGAAGGATCAAGTTGATGCTTTAAATGAAAATGGCATTCCAGCAACCTTTATCAATAGTACGCTAGATTACACGGAGGTTCGTGAACGCTTTAATCAAGCTGCTCGTGGTGAAGTTAAGTTACTTTATGTGTCACCAGAACGATTAGATTCTGATGGTTTTATGGCAGATTTAGCGGAATTAAGAATTGATCTTGTCGCTATTGATGAAGCGCACTGTATCTCACAATGGGGGCACGATTTCCGTCCTAGTTATTTACGCTTAACGGAAACGATTCAACGTTTGAATTCGAATCCGACGATTATTGCATTAACAGCGACAGCGACAACTCAAGTAGCTGCGGATATTATGCAACGATTATCGATTATACATGAAGTTAAAACTGGGTTTTCACGTGAAAATTTAGCCTTCCAAGTCGTTAAAGATCAAAATAGTGATCGTTTCTTACTCGAGTATTTAAAGGGACAGAAACAACAATCTGGTATTATTTATGCAAGTACGCGTAAAGAAGTCGAACGGTTAACGAAATTAATAAAAAAAGCTAAGATTAAAGTGGCGATGTATCACGGCGGGTTGCAAGAAGATGAACGTCGTCAGAATCAGGAAGACTTCTTGTACGATCGTGTTCAGGTAATGATTGCGACGAATGCATTTGGGATGGGAATTGATAAAAGTAATGTTCGATTTGTAATCCATGATCAGATACCTGGTAGTTTAGAAGCTTATTATCAAGAAGCCGGACGTGCTGGACGAGATGGCTTGCCAAGTGAAGCAATTTTACTTTTTAATTTAAAAGATGTTCAGATTCAACATTTTTTCATTGACCAATCTGAAATGGATGATGTTAATAAAAAACATGAGTATTTAAAATTACAAGAAATGACGCAATACGCAAACACGCAACAGTGTTTACAACAGACAATTGTGAATTATTTTGGCGATGAAGCACCAGAATGTGGCCGTTGCGGCAATTGCTTGGATACACGAGATGCACAAGATATTTCGATTGATGCCCAAAAGGTTTTATCATGTGTAAAACGGATGGGTGAACATTTTGGTAAAGGGTTAGTCGCACAAGTTTTAACAGGTTCAAAAGTCCAAAAGGTGATGCAGTTTAGATTTGATGAATTACCTACGTATGGACTGATGAAAGATCAATCGCAGAAGGAAGTTTCTGGATTGATTGATTATTTAGTTGCGTCAGGTTTTTTACAGGCTTCAAGCGGCCAATATCCGGTTCTGCAACTTGCTGCAGAAGGAGTTGGCGTCTTAAAAGGTGAAACTAAAGTTACACGTAAAATGGCTGTAAAAGTTAAACAAGCATTACCTGAAGATAATGAACTATTTGAAGAATTAAGACAATTACGTCGCGAATTAGCAGAGGAACAAGGTGTACCGCCATTTGTTATCTTCTCTGATAAAACGTTATATTCAATGTGTGAGGTTATGCCGGAAACGTTAACTGATATGTTGGATGTTAAAGGTGTTGGTGAAAGTAAATTGGAAAAATATGGTGAGTTGTTCTTAGATATATTAAACGCAGAAGATTAAATTCTTGAAGGAGAGTTCATATGACAATTTATGAGTATTGGCAAGCATTTAAAAAGGCAAATAAAATTGAACATGATAATTATGATGCATGGTCATTTGGCGTCACTAAGAAAGAAACGTTAGAATTAGGTAAATTAGTTTTAGATGGTCTTAAAACAGGGACATCGTCAGCTTATAATTTATATTTTGATGAAGAACCTTTACCAAAAGTTGGCGATTACAATGTCATTGTTGATTATAAAGATAATCCAATGGCGATTACGAAAACAATAAAAGTTTATGTGACACCATTTAACGAAGTTACAGAAGAGCATGCTTTTCTTGAAGGCGAAGGCGATAGAAATTTAGCTTATTGGCGAAGTGTTCATCAATCTTTTTTTGAAGAAGAATTAGAAAGTGTTAATAAGACATTTGATGAGACAATGCCAGTGGTTTGTGAGGAATTTGAATTAGTTTTTCCGATTGAAACAACGGAGGTTTAAGCAAATGAAAATCGAACACGTTGGTTTATGGGTAGAAAATCTTGAAGCAATGCGTGATTTTTATGTGACTAATTTTAAGGCAACTTTTGGTGTGCGTTATGACAATGGGACTAAAGGATTTTCGTCATACTTTTTGAGCTTTCCAGATGGTCAAGCAAGATTAGAAATTATGACGAGAACGGATATTACAGATCGCTATCCTGATGGATTTGGTTATGCACATTTAGCCTTTTCTGTTGAGAATCATGTGACCGTTGATCAAATGGTGATTGATTTTAAAAAATCTGGAATAGAAGTTGTTAGTGGCCCTCGGACAACAGGGGATGGCTATTATGAAGCAGTCATTTTGGACCCTGAAGGAAACAAAATTGAACTTGTAGGTTAAAAAATAAGATTGAATCACGAGAAGGTCACCCCGGAAATGGGGTGACCTTTTTGAGTTTGAAATTTAATTTGGTGCATACTGTATGAGTCGGCTATAATTAATGAAAACGGTTAAATAGAAATGGAGATAAGAACAATGAATTTTGGAATTATTGGTTACGGTAATATTGCAAAGCGATTTTATGAAAGTATTCGATATACAAAAAATGGACAAGTTACAGCAATTGGATCAAAGTCATTATTTAATGACGATGTGTTTAAAGCGAATAATCCAGATATAACCATTTATGATTCATATCAAGCTCTTTTAGGCGATGATTCGATTGATGGCGTTTATATCGCATTGCCACATATGTTGCATAAAGAGTGGTCACTAAAGGCGTTGAAGCTAAATATTCCGGTATTTTGTGAAAAACCGGCTGTACTAACAACGACAGATATGAAAGAAATTGAATTAGCTTCAAGTGAAAATCAAACCTTATTTGTTGAAGCGTTTAAAACAAAATTTAACATCGGTATGGATCATTTAAAACAAGATTTAGCTTCAATCGGACCCATCCAAACCATGTCAGCTAACTTTTGTTCTAATGCCATTCCATCTCAAAAAGCAACTTCATATTTACTTCAAAAAGGACAGGGTGGTGCTTTGAACGATATCGGTACTTATCCAATTGGTTTTGTGTTAGAAATTTTAGGTTCAGATATTTCGCATATTGAATCAAAATTAGACATGCATAATGGGATTGATGAAAAATTTTCAGCAACGATACATTTTGAAAAAGGCGCTCAGGCACTCATTGAAGGCGCAATAAATGAAGCTAAACCGCGAGTTGCGATTATTGTTGGGCAACAAGGTCGTATCGTTATTCCAATGTATAATCGAATTGAAAAATATACGATTGAATTAAATGATGGACAAAAAATTAATCGGGACTATAGTATCGTTGGAGATGATATGACGCTTGAAATTCAAGCTTTTATTAATCTAGTTGAAATTGGTGCAAAGACTTGTGAGCGACATAGCCTACAGGATACGTTTAATATTATTCAGGTTATTGAAAAAATAAGGCAAGGTGAGTAAGCCTTTAAACTAACTTTGACAGCGCTTACTATATTTGATATACTTAATTTGTCAAATAAGGGCTGTAACTGATTCGATCAGGCATTACCTATTGATAACTATTTGTTTAGTTATCAATAGGTAATTTTTTTGAAAAAAACTAGTAAAACCTCTATTTGAAATAGTTCACAGATACATAAGTTAAACAAAAAACTTTGAAGGAGTGTATTAATATGTATAAAACAGATTATCCAAAAGGGTTTAAAAAAGGTTTCTTATGGGGTGGCGCAACAGCTGCAAACCAAGTTGAAGGTGGCTGGGATTTAGATGGCAAAGGGATGACTACTGCTGAAGTTATTCGTAAATCTGAAAAAAGAACAGAAATGAATCTTGGTTCTGTCACAATGAAAGTCATTGAAGAAGCGATGGACGATAAAACCACTGACCATTATCCAAAACGTCGTGGGATTGATTTCTATCATAATTATAAAGAAGATATTAAATTATTTGCAGAAATGGGTTTTAAAACATACCGGATGTCTATGGCATGGGCACGAATTTTTCCAAATGGTAATGAAACGGAACCCAATGAAGCTGGGTTAGCATTTTATGACCGCGTTTTTGATGAGTTAGCTAAGTATGATATTGAACCTGTTGTCACATTATCGCATTATGAAATGCCACTTGATTTGACAGTTAAACAAAATGGGTGGGTAAGCCGTGACACAATTGCTAGTTTTACACATTACACGGACGTTGTACTTAACCGTTTTAAAGATAAGGTTAAATATTGGTTAACGTTTAACGAAATTAATGTTAGCTCATTTGGTTTCATGGAAACGGGTGCTGTTGACAGTGAATTAACACAGAGAGAACAATTACAAATTCGGTATCAAGCTGTTCATCACCAATTTATCGCAAGTGCTTTGGTAGTTGAACAAGCACGGAAAATTAATCCTGATTTTGTGGTAGGTTGTATGCTTGCTAGAATGCAAACTTATCCATCAACGCCTAATCCAGCAGATGTTCGTGCCGCTCAAGAAAATGATAATTTAAACTTGTTCTTCACCGATGTTCAAGTCCGCGGCGAATACCCTGAATACATGAACCGCTATTTCAAAGAAAATGATGTTCATATTGTGATGGAGCCAGGGGATGAAGCTATTCTTAAAATGGGCAAAGTTGCGTTCCTTAGTTTTAGTTATTATATGTCAACGGTCACTTCAGCTGGCAAAACGGGTGATACATCGTTAGGAAATATGATTAATGGTGAAAAAAATCCTTACTTAGAAACAAGTGACTGGGGTTGGCAAATTGATCCCATTGGATTAAGAATCACATTGAATGCAATGTGGGATCGTTACCGTGTGCCACTATTTATTGTTGAAAATGGAATTGGGGCCCTAGATAAGTTAGGCGATGATGGCAAAGTTCATGATGACTATCGCATTAAGTATCTTGAAGAACATATCATTCAAATGAAAGAAGCTGTTATGGATGGTGTTGATTTAATGGGGTACACAATGTGGGGCTGCATTGATTTAATTAGCGCATCAACTTCAGAAATGAGTAAACGTTATGGGTTCATTTATGTTGATCAAGATGACGATGGAAATGGCTCATTGAAACGTTACAAGAAAGATAGTTTTGATTGGTATAAACAAGTTATTGAGACAAATGCTAGTGATATATAAAGGGAGATAATATGATGAATTTAGATGAAATAAAGAATGGGTTAGTTGTTTCTTGTCAGGCACTAGAAGGTGAACCATTATTTAGTTCATTTATCATGGGGAGAATGGCCCTTGCAGCTGAGATGGGTGGTGCTGTGGGGATACGAGCAAATTCAGTTTCTGATATTGTAGAAATTAAAAAACAAGTAAAATTACCGTTGATTGGCATAATCAAACGAGATTATGCAGATTCAGAAGTCTATATTACAGCAACGATGAAAGAAGTAGATGAATTACTGGAAACTGACGCTGAGATTATTGCATTAGATGCAACGGTTAGACAACGGCCTCATAATGAAAAGGTAACTGATTTAGTCAATAAAATTCATGAAGGAAATAGATTAGCCATGGCAGATATTTCTAATTATGAAGAAGGCGTTATGGCTGAAAAAAATGGATTTGATATGGTTTCTACAACGATGTCAGGATATACAGAATATACGGACGAAAGGGATAGCCCAGATTTTGATTTACTAGAAAAGTTAATTAAAAATCTTAAAATCCCTGTTATTATGGAGGGTCATACAACGACTCCAGAAGAAGTTAAGAGAGCATTTGATATTGGCGCATTTTCGGCAGTTGTCGGTGGCGTTATTACAAGACCTAAACAAATAACACAACTATTTGTTGATAAAATAAGTTAAATAAATCTTCTAATGATTGATGAACAGCGAATATGCTGTGAATTGTTATTAGAAGATTTTTCTGTAATAATAGGGTTAAAATTTACTCTAATTAAAATTAATCCAATTCAATTAATGTTAATAAAATAGCTTTATTTTACTGTGTTTATAGAAAATAAATTTCTATTTAACAAATCATGACATAAGTGGTATTCTTATAACATGATAAAAACTGAGAGAGAAAAGATGTCAGATGGTGAACCGTATGAGCAGTTGGATCCTGAACTAGTTGAACGACGAGAACTGATTCGGAGAAAACTGCGGACAATTAACCAGCTTGACGATAATAAGCAACAAAATACAAATATTAAAGCATTATTGGCTGATTCCGGTGAAGACTTTTGGGCCGAAACGGGAATCGAATTTGATTATGGATTTAATATTCATATCGGAAATCACTTTTATGCGAACTACCATTTAACGATGTTGGACACTTGTCCAATCACAATTGGTGATCATTGTTACATTGGACCAGACGTTGGATTTTACACGCCAGTACACCCCTTATCTGCAAAATTACGTGATGCGGATGTTGAAATGGGTAAACCAATTACGGTTGGTGATAGTGTCTGGATGGGTGGACACGTCACGATTTTACCAGGAGTTACGATTGGTAATCGAGTCGTTGTCGGCGCTGGATCTGTGGTCACAAAATCGTTTGGTGATGATCTCGTAATTGCGGGTAACCCGGCACGAATTATTCGTTATCTAGATGATAACGGTGACGTGAGTCCAGGTAAGTGATTCGATAGAATATTATAATTTACGTTATGAGTATTTGTATAAGATAGCAAAGCTAACAAGCACGCTGTGCAGATATCCCTAGTGGAGAAACTGTATCAGTGTGCTTTTTTTGTGCAATTAAAAGCAGAATTATCGGAGTGAGTACGGCGATGAATTAAAGATCGTGCTCTAAAATTTAGGAGGAAATTTTTATTTTAGAAAAACAGAATATCGACAAAAAAATGTTTTTACCGACTGTGGCATTATTTATTTTAGTATCAGTTGGATTATTACTCGGTGGGTCTGGTTTGAAGGCAGAATTAGGTTCAATAATGGATGCTATTACGGCCCACTTGAGTTGGGCTTACCTTGGTATCTATATTCTCAATTTTGTTTTCTTTTTATATATTGCATTAAGCCATTATGGCAAAATTACATTGGGTAATAAAGGCGAAAAGCCGGCATACAGTGATTTTAAATGGGGTAGTATGGTATTTGCGACGGCCATTGATGCCAGTATTTTAATGCTTAGCATGGTTGATCCACTTCGCTACGTGCAACAACCTTTGTTTGGTGCTAAAGCGATGTCTCCTGCTAATTATCAAAATGCTCACATGTTAGGTCAATTTGATTGGGGTCCAATGGCGTGGATGATGTTTGCATCTTCAGCTGTAATTATTTCATACGTTATGTACGTTAAAAAAGCGAAAGTTATGTGTGTTAGTGATGTGATTCCTATGTTAAAAGGGGATCAGCCTTATAAAAAAATCTTACGAAAAATAATTGATTTTCTTGTCGTTTTCGGTATTATGGGCGGTGTTGGTTCATCAGTTGGGATGGAAATACCTGTATTATCAAAAATTATCGCAACATTAACGGGAGTCCAAGATACAATACTTTTAAAATTAGCATTATTTGTTGTCCTGTTCAGCATTTTCACGTTAACCATGTTTAAAGGAATTAAGGGTGGGATTGATCGATTGAGTTCAGCTCATATTTGGACAGCCATTGGCTTTTTGTTAATTGTTCTGTTAGTTGGACCAACGGTTTATATTTTGAAGTCAGAAGGTAACAGTCTTGTACTGATGGTTACTCAGTTTGTAGCAATGAGTACAGGGACAGCTTCAGGATTAGGTCATGCGATTGACCCTGTTAAATCGGAAACTATTTTCTATTGGGGTTGGTGGTTAACTTTCATGCCATTCATGGGCTTATTCATTGCTAGAATTTCGCGTGGACGAACGATTCGTCAGGTGATATTAGGGATGCTTGCGTATGGTGCTTTAGGATGTATGAGTTTCTACGCAATCTTAGGTGGTTATTCACTCTATTTACAACAAAGTGGAGCTGCTGATTTAATTCATACACTGAATGTATATGGTCAAGCTGCAGCAATTGCACAAGTTATTTCAACATTGCCATTTAAATACGTAATGTTAGTTATCTATGCGATTTCATGTTTTATCTTCTTAGCAACGACGATTTCATCATCTGCATTTATCGTGTCGTCGTTTACTAGTACAAAACTCAAACCGACAGAGCAACCAAGTTTGTTTAACCGCTTGGTTTGGATGGGAATTTTCATGTTATTCTCATTTGGTATCGTCTTCGTTGGTGGTTTTAAAACAATCCAAGCTATCTGTTTATTAGCTGGGTTCCCATTAATTTTTGTGTCACTGTTATTGATTATTTCAACGTGGCAGTACTTAGCCGAAGATCGTTCAACGGAAAGTGCTCATGATTCATTGGTTAAAATTTTTGGAAAATTAAAGAAGAACTTAGTTTCTTATCAACATGTGATACATGATAGTAATAATTAAATATAAAGAGGCCACTCCGTTATTATGGAGTGGCTTTTTAGTACCCATTTTTAGTATTATGTTATAACCTACGCTGTTCCCAATTAAAAAGAGACGTAAGTCTTACCTTAGAGCCTTCTAAATCTATCAATATTAAAATCTAAATATTTGAAAAATATGAAATAAAAACATATGATAATATAGATAATAAATTGATACAGACTAATAAAAACCATAACTAAATAAAAGAGGGTAACTAAATGAACTTTGAAGATGATATTCCAACAATTACGACTACGGAACTTGACCTATTATTAGCACAAAAGCCACAGATTATTGATGTTCGAGAAGATGACGAGTTTGCTGAAGGCCATATTCCTGGGTCAATTAATATTCCGTTAGATGAAGTTGACGATTATGAATTAACAGGTAAAGCATATATTATTTGTCGATCAGGACGTCGTAGTGCACAAGCTGCAGATATCCTATTTGAAAAAGGTTATGATGTTGTTGATGTATATGGCGGAATGCTTAGCTGGCAAGGTTCAACAGTTACAGGTAGTTAAACGTTTTCAGTGATAACATATTTTTATTAAAATCGGGGACGTATTACTTGTGTATACGCCTCTTTTTACATTATAATAAGTCAAATAAACATTTATGTATTAGAAATCAATAATTTTTTGCTTTATTTTGGGTGGGAACTAAGGCGATCTATAACTAGGAGGGTCAAAATGATTGAGTTAAGTGGGACTTTCAACAAATTAAATCAGTTGTTGAGCTTGTATGGGAAACAAGATGGACTAATGAACATTAAACAATTGGGGACAATTGATACTTATTATCTAAATGCGATCGAACAGTTGAACAGTCCAACAATTGGACGCGTTTCAAAATTGTTGAATCAATCAACGCCAAATACGAATTACCATTTGAAAAAATTAATCACATTAGGATTAGTGGAAAAAAAGGCTGATATAACAGATAAACGAGTTGTTCACTTATCTGTTACGGATAAGTATAAAGGTCTAACAACTTTTAATAGTGACTTTTGGAATCAATTGGAAAGTAAATTGGAAACGCAAGTTACAGGGCAGGATCTTGCAACGTTCAGACGCGTTTTAAAAGAGACAATTAGTCAGATTGAATCGATGGAATAAGTTAAATAAATAGAAATTATTTAAGAAAATGGCGTACTTAATTAATGAGCATGCAGTATAATTGAATACATCGATACCTAGTAAGAACGATAATTGCATCGTTCTTTTTATTTTCGGTAAAGATGATTTAACGCTTGCGATATAAATTTTAATGAGGTATGATAAGTAAATGGAAACGAACAGATGTTCTACTATTGAGAGGATGGTTACTAACTATGGCTAACAGAAGTATTGCAACCGGAGACGGCAAAAGAAAAGACGGTAAAGAACGCGAAGCAGCACTAGAAAAAGCGTTATCAGCAATTACAAAAGAATTCGGACAAGGTGCCATCATGAAGATGGGGGACAAAGCTGACACGAAGATTGATGTTACTTCAACTGGGATTTTATCATTGGATTACGCATTGGGAGTTGGTGGTTTTCCTAAAGGCCGTATTGTTGAAATATACGGACCAGAAAGTTCTGGTAAAACAACAATTGCACTTCATGCAACAGCAGAAGTCCAAAAAAATGGTGGTACAGTTGCTTATATCGATGCTGAAAATGCCATGGATCCCGCATATGCAACAGCATTAGGTGTTGATATTGATGGATTACTATTATCACAGCCAGATACTGGTGAACAAGGATTAGAAATTGCAGATGCTTTGGTATCCAGTGGTGCCGTTGATCTTGTCGTTATCGATTCAGTTGCAGCTTTAGTTCCTCGTGCAGAAATTGAAGGCGAAATGGGTGACGCTCATGTTGGGTTACAAGCTCGTATGATGTCACAAGCTCTCCGTAAATTGGCTGGTTCAATCAACAAAACAAGAACAACTGTTATTTTTATTAATCAATTACGTGAAAAAGTTGGTGTCATGTTCGGTAGCCCTGAAACAACACCAGGTGGCCGTGCCTTAAAATTCTACGCAACAATTCGCTTAGATGTTCGTCGCCGTGGACAAATTAAAGATGGTACGGATGTCATTGGTAATGAAACAACTATTAAAGTTGTTAAAAACAAGGTAGCACCACCATTTAAGATTGCTGAATTAAATATGATGTACGGGTCAGGTATCTCAGCTACTGCTGATATCTTAGATCTTGCTGTTGAAAATGGTATTGCTGAAAAAGCTGGGTCATGGTTCTCATACCATGGCGAACGTTTAGGTCAAGGTAAACCAAATGTCGTTAATATTTTGGAACAAAAACCTGATATGTTACATGATATGGACCAAGAAGTTCGTGCAAAATTATTTGCACCCGATGAAGAACCTGCTAAAGAAGTTAAGGAAGAATCAGCAGCACCAAAGAAAACAACTAAAAAAGTTAAAAAAGCTGACGATGCTCCAGTGTTAGATTCAAAAATCGAAACATTAGATTTACCAGAAGCTTAATAAAAAAAATAGTAAAGTGAACCTCCAGTATTGGACCAATCCAATACTGGAGGTTTTTTTATAATTAATCAAACAAAAAAGGTAGAAGAAGTATAGTAAGTAGAAGTTATCTACTTATATAC
Source organism: Dellaglioa sp. CoH-57-MRSF-22 (assembly GCF_056781895.1). Next base: position 68,107 of record NZ_JBXAXT010000003.1, read on the forward strand.
TTCTTCTACCTTCTCCATTAGTCATTTGGCTTAATGATATTGCATGAATATCATTAATTTTAACGGTGATATGATTGATAATTATATTATCTTCATACCAGCCATTAATGAGTCCCTGTATAGGTTCTAAAAGTGTATCATCCAAATTTTTATTAGTGAGATCAACAGTGACAGGGGTGGATTTAATGATTGCCAAATTGATTACTTCTGCAATTTTAGTATCATTCATCTTAATGTCATGTGTTAATTTCTGTTTTCGTGTCTCTTCGTTTAATTTTTTTGTTCGAGCCGATGTATGGTCGCTTAAATAGAATCCTTGCCATTTCATCATACCGCGATCGTGATAATCATATTTTAAAAATTGATTTATCAAATTTGCATCAACATCAGTTGTTTTACTCATAGGTATTACCCCCAGCATGGCCACCGACTAACCCAGCGCGATAAATAGCTGTTGCACCTTCAGACTTACTGGAAAGTTTTACGATCGATTTAAAACCATATTTTTTTCGTATGATGTCAATGGTATTGTCCAAGTTGTGATTCTTTTGTTCCGTATTATTAGTGTCAAACATGTCTAATTGTTGACTATTATCGTCAACTAATTTGCCACACGAAATACTAATATGTCTTAGAGCTTCATGACGCCATTTTTTTCGAAATAGGTCGATGGCATATTTTGTGATTTGGGCATTACTATTTGTTGAATCAATTTTTAATGAACTACCAAAGCCTGAATATCTTTTTCCAGAATCTGTCGTTTCGGCTAAAGAAAATCCAATGCCTAAATTAATGACAGTAGCCACTTTGTGATGAGAACGTAATCGTGCTGCTACTTGTTCTGCAATTTCACGAATAACGACTTCAATTTCAGATTGGATAACATAGTCTTTTGGTAAGACTTGGCTATTACCATAGGATTTTTCCTTGGGGGTATATTTATCATGAATGATTGAACGATCAATTCCCCAAGAAAACGCAAATAATTGGCTACCAATTACGCCAAATTTGTTTTTTAATTCATATGGGTTGAAGTGAGCTAAATCGTTCATTGAATTGATATGATTTTTTTGTAATTTTTCGGCAGTTTTAGATCCAATTGACCAGATATCGTCAAGTTGTGTTATTGGCCATAACTTATCGGGGACGTCTTCATAATGCCATTCAGCAATTAAACTATGGTTATGTTTTGCTTCAATATCCAGAGCTAATTTAGCAAGAAGTGGATTATCACCAATACCAACGGTTGTATAAATTCCTGTTTCCCCTTTGACCGCAAGTTGAATTTTACGAGCAACTTCATAGGGACTATTTCCGAAAAGTTTCCAACTAGTCGTCATATCAATAATTGACTCATCGATAGAGTATGGGTGAATATCGTCATTTGAGGCAAATTGTTGAAATAGCTTATTGATTTTTAAGTTCTCTTCTATGTAAAGATTCATTCTGGGTTGGGCAACAACTAAACGTTTATCATGAATTGGAACATCAGTAGCTCGTGATACGTTTGTGATACCAAATATTTTCTTAGCCATAGGGCTAGCAGCTAGTACTAACCCGCTACCTGTATTCTTTGCTGTAGACATAACAACGAGAATAGAGCGTAATGGATTAAGACCGCGTGCAACTGATTCGACAGAAGCATAGAAAGATTTTGAATCAATCATAAAGATGACTTTTCTAGGTTCGTTACTATAATTGTACATTCGAGGAAACCTCCTTAACATATATCCAATTATACGAACATACGTTTCTTTAGTCAATGATATTTAGTCAAGCGGTGCTATAAATAATAAAAAGAATAACTTATACCTTTATATTTAAGGTATAAGTTATTCTCTTATTAGATAGAAGGATCAATTAAAACGTCAATTAATTTTGCTTGTGTAGGCGTTAAAATATGACTTGTACGATAAACGAGTGACATTAAAAATTTAGGTTGATCTAATTCCGATAAGGGGAGTGAGACTAAATCATCTGCAGCATCCAATGCTAGTTCTGTTAAAAAACCAATACCAACATTTTCGGTAACCATTTTTTTAATAATCTGACTGTCACTTGTTGTATAGATAATCTTTGGTTTGAAATGATTTTTTGTTGTTAACTCTTTAAAAGCGATTGGATGAACAAAACCCTCATTTTGCATAATAAATTTTTCATTTCGAAGTTCAGAAAATTTAACGGATTCTCTTGAAGCAAGTGGATGATGTTTGCTAACGATAATCTTGAAGTGTTTAGATGCAAAATTTCTGGCAATTAAGCGGTCATCTTCTATTGGTTTAACGGAACCTAATAAAGCCATATCTAATGATCCGTTTATTAACTGAAGAAGTAGGGCTTGGGAACCGTTCTCAACTGTATCTAGATGATTAATCAGACCTGAATTAAATAAATTGCTGACAATTTGCGGAAAATAGTACGTTCCTATAATAGGTGGTAATCCAAATCGAACGTGCTCATTTTTAAGTTGGTTAATTTCTTGGTTAGCAATTGTTAATTCTTTGAGAATAATATTAACATGTTCAGCGAATTGTTCACCACTTGGTGTAAAAGAAACTTGATGATGTGATTGATCACGAATAATCAGATTTGTGTCTAATTCAGTTTCTAAGCGTTTCATTGCAGTTGTGATTGTTGGTTGACTAACTGAAAAAAAATGAGCAACTTTTGAAAAATTTCTCAAATTAATTATTTGTTGATAATATTCTAAATCTCGAATGTTCATTATAATCTCCTCTAAATCAACGTTTATAATCCTCATATAAATAATATTTATAGTATAACACATGTTTGACTATAATTTTTAAAGGGGTGTATTCTTGCTCTTGTAAGTTAAAGAGAAAATAAAATATAAAAAAATAATGGAGGAATTAATGATGACAAAAGCACAAGATATGTTAAATAACCCATTTGTAAATAAAGGTACAGCATTTACAATGGAAGAACGTCGTGAATTAGGACTTATTGGTATGTTACCAGCTAAAGTTCAAACAATTGAAGAACAAGCAACACAAAACTACGCACAATATTTAAGTAAAGAAACTGGTCTTGAAAAACGCCATTTCTTAATGGAATTATTCAATGAAAACCGTACACTATTTTTCTACTTAATGGGACAACATGTGGCTGAATTTATGCCAGTTGTTTATGATCCAGTTGTTGCTGATTCAATCGAAGAATACAACGAAATTTATGTAAATCCACAAAACGCTGCATTCTTATCAATTGATCATCCAGAAGATATCGAAGCAACATTAAAAAATGCTGCTGCAGGACGTGACATTCGTTTAGTCGTTGTGACAGATGCTGAAGGTATTTTAGGTATGGGCGATTGGGGTGTCAACGGTGTTGATATCGCAATTGGTAAATTAATGGTTTATACAGCTGCTGCTGGAATTGATCCTTCACAAGTTTTACCAGTTTCTATTGATGCTGGAACAAATAATGAAACATTATTGAATGATCCATTATACCTTGGTAACAAACATGAACGTGTAACTGGTGACAAATACTATGACTTCGTTGATGGCTTTGTCCAAAGTACAAAGAACTTGTTCCCAGAATTGTTATTACATTGGGAAGATTTTGGCCGTTCAAATGCTGCTAATATTCTTGAAAAATATCAAAACGAAATCACAACATTTAATGATGATATCCAAGGTACAGGGATTGTTGTTTTAGCTGGTATCTTAGGTGCTCTAAGTATCACTAAAGGTTCAATTGTTGACCAAACAGTTATTACTTATGGTGCTGGTACTGCTGGTGTCGGAATTGCTAACCAAATTATGGACGAAATGAAACGCGCTGGTGTTTCAGAAGAAGATGCTCGCAAACGTTTCTTCTTAGTTGATAAACAAGGATTGTTATTTGATGATACAGAAGACTTAACACCTGGCCAAAAAGAATTTACGCATAAACGTTCAGAATTTGCTAATGCTGATGAATTAACTTCTTTAGAAGCTGTTGTTAAAGCTGTTCAACCAACTGTTATGATTGGTACATCTACACAACCTGGTACATTTACAAAAGAAATTGTTCAAGACATGGCTTCACATGTTGAACGTCCAATCATCTTCCCATTATCAAACCCTACAAAATTAGCAGAAGCTAAGGCTGAAGATTTGATTGCATGGACTGATGGTAAAGCTTTAGTTGCTACTGGTATTCCAGCTGATAATGTTGATTACAAAGGTGTTACTTACCAAATTGGTCAAGCAAACAACGCACTTATGTACCCAGGTCTTGGATTTGGGATTATCGCTTCAACATCTTCAAGAGTTAATGGCGAAATCTTATCACAAGCTAGTCATGCTTTAGGTGGAATCGTTGATACTACAGCCGTTGGTGCTGCCGTATTACCACCAGTAACACATTTAGCAGAATTCTCACAAACAATTGCTGAAGTAGTTGCCCAAAGTGTTGTTGACCAAAAATTAAACAAAGAAGCAATTACAGATGTTAAAAAGGCTGTCTCAGATATGAAATGGACACCTAAATACTAAAAAAAGCGTAGAGAGAAGGACAATTAATTATGGTATTTTTCCAATCAATTCAAAGTGTTCTAGTTGTTGTTTTGATGATGGTACTTGGATACATTTTACAAGTTAAAGGTTGGTTCGCTGATTCATTTGGTGGCAATATCTCATCATTAATTACAAAAATTGCTTTACCAGCTTCAATTTTCGTTTCTGTTTTAAAATATTTAAAACGTGATCAATTAGCTGCATTGTCAGGTAGTTTACTCTACCCAGCAATTGCTGTTATTATCGGTTACTTAATTGCATGGGCACTTGTTCATATCTTGAACATCAAACCTGGTCGTCGTGGTATCTTCATGAATGCCGTTGTTAATGCAAATACAATTTTCATTGGTTTACCTTTAAATATTGCGTTGTTTGGCGATAAGAGTATCTCATATTTCCTTGTTTACTATATTATTAATACAGTTTCAACATGGGCATTTGGTGTTTTCTTAATTTCAAATGATGATCCAACAAAAGACAAATCAGATAAAACGAAAAAGAAAATTAACTGGGCTAAAGTAATCCCAATGCCACTTGTTGGGTTCATCGTTGCATTAATCTTCTTGGTTCTTGCAATTCCAGTTCCTGATTTTATTAGCCAAACATTAGGTTATGTTGGTGGATTAGTTACACCATTATCATTAATCTATATTGGTATTGTGTTAGCTAAAGCCGGTTTGAAGAGTATCAGATTTGATCGTGATACAGTCGTTGCATTACTTGGACGTTTTATTTTATCACCAATCATTTTAATCGCTGTTATTCTTTTAGGTACACATTTAACTGGTGCAGATTTAGCACCATTATTACAAAAAACTTTGATTGTTCAATCAGCTACACCAATGTTAGCCGTATTACCAATCTTAGCTAATGAAGCACATGGAGACGTTAAATACGCAACAAACATTGTTACAACAAGTACAATCTTGTTCATCATTGTTGTTCCTGTTTTAACGACCCTTATCTCATTCATGTAATATAAAATTTATTTAAAATAGAACGTCACTGATTACCTCTATAATTAGTGACGTTCTATTTTTTTGCATATTAAATGGTAACAATCGTTAAATCGGTTATAATAAGGGAACGGAAGTGAAATGATTAAATTTGTAGGAGTAAGTAGATGAAAACTAATAATAAAACATATCATATGAGTATTTTGGCGTTATTTATTTCAATCATTATTGTTCAAAATTTTGTGCCATTATTTGGTTACATCCCTGTTGGCCCCTTAAGCATCACAACCATTCATATCACGGTGATTGTTGCTGCTTTAGTGTTTGGCTGGAAAGATGGTGCATTTATCGGTGGTGTCTGGGGATTAATCACATTTATCAGGGCGTTTGTGTCGCCAACTAGTCCACTTGCACCCATTGTTTTTACAAATCCACTTATAGCAATTGTGCCAAGAATTTTAATTGGAATTGTGACAGCAGTCATTTTTTACTTTTTATATAAATGGTGGAAAAACAAAACGTTAGCCATGATTATTGCCTCTGTTTTTGGTTCATTGGTTAATACGGTTTTAGTTTTAGGCCTTATCTATCTTTTATATCATGGGCAAGCAGCTAATTTTTATAAAGTTGATATGGCACAATTATTACCATATATTATGGGACTAGTTGTCACAAACGGTATTCCAGAGATGATTTTAGCAGGGATTGTTGCGCCATTGATAGCAAGACCTTTACAAAAAATAGTTCGGAAAAGTTAGAGAACAAAATACACGATGCTAATAGGTAAAAATAAAAAAGTTATTAACAACGAATGATATTTCGCTGTTAATAACTTTTTTTAGTTGAATTTAGAAATAATTTTAGAATCTAATGTTCCATTTTCTAGTGCAATTAATGCGTCGATTATAGGCATATGATGAATTTCAGTATCATCTGCTAGCAGACTACTAGGAATAAAAAAGGTTGTTGAATAGTGATCACCTGCTAGATAATCACCATCAATTGTCTGACCTAAGATACAAACGTCATCCCAGTTCAAAGAGATAGTATCAGGTGTTTTTAAGAAGTTCATTGTTTCTAAAAATTGTGTTTGAAGTGAGCTGCCAGGAAATTGTAAATAGCCATCATTTGTCTGACGGATATTTGAATTAAGTAATAATTGTTGTAGCGTTTGTGGTGCTGAATCTATCAGTTGACTTTTTAATTCTGTGAACATGAATAACACACTCCTTTGAATTAACGTTTATTCAAAATAGTAACATTAAATTTAATATTGCCCCAAGAAGTTGTACTTTTACCTTGCATTTGAATTGCTTTAGGGAAAAGTGACTTACCAGAAAAAATTGGTGTTACCTGATAACGGACATGATCTCCTTTATCAACTGCTGCACGAACTGCGTTTTCATACTTGGTCATGTAGGGTGTGTTAACAGGGTTTTGATATAATGTTGCTAAATTTTCTTTTTTATCACCACTACCACCAAGTTGTCGACCGATTAAATGTCCACGGGAATGAAAATAAGGTGACAGCCCTGACACAAAACCAGTTGGTCGAATTGAAGAATCTGCTGATGACCCTCTAGATTCTAAAGCTTTAACTAAAAGAGCATTGGCCTGAGTAGCACGGCCAAGAGAGTCAAGAGCGCCGTATTTTATCCAACCATTGGCATTATCTGCAAGATCACTTTTTGAAAAGGTTGGCGCACCATTATCCACAATTCCATTAATGGCCTTGCTACTATTAATAGAACTAGTATTTGCTGTTCCTGTCCCATTTTTAACATTGACTGAAGTTGAATTGCCATTTGTTTGTAGCAAATCTTTTACAGTACTAGGTAATTTTCCGCTGAAAAGGGAGACAACTAAAATGACAGCAAGTCCAATTAGATAATTACGTGTTCGATTCTGAATATAACGTTTCTTTCGTTTCATAAAATTAACTCCAACTCTTTTTCTTTTAGTGTAGCATGGAATTAAAAAAAGTTATCAACAATTTCTAGTGATAACTTTTCAGATGAAGCTTATTTTTCAAAAGGATATTTAAAGCCCCATTGTTCACGAGCTTGTGTCATTATTGACATAACATCTGTTGTTTTTTCTAAGAATGGTTTAGGATTTAAATTACCCAAAACCATATCTTGAACATCTTTAATTTCATAATTCATGGCTTGTTTTGTATGGCCGGCAGTGATTTCTGTAGCTGTTCCATCAGATAATACAAGAGCAGCTTTATTAGCTCGAGGATAATCGTAAACAGTAAAGTAACCACCTTCATAAGCAATAATACCCATTTTAGGCATTTTAGCTCTGAATGTTAAGGCAACAGTTGCGAGTTCATTATTGGCATTTTGTAAACTAATCGTTTCAGATTCGTCAACACCTGATTCGAATAAATTCATTGCTGAACCTGTGATTTCTGGTGTGGCTGTCATGAATTGACGGACAAAGGCTAATGCATAAACACCGATATCTAATAATGCGCCACCAGCTAAATCAGGATTGAAGAAACGATTTGTTGGATCAGGATCTTTAAAACTACCAAATGAGGCTTGGACCATTTTTAGTTTGCCTAATTTTTTTTCTTCAGCTACTTCAATAATTTTTTTATAAAGTGGCATATGATAAATAGTCATTGCTTCTTGTAAAATCAAGCCTTTTTCTTCAGCTAAATCAGTTGCTTGTTTAAGTTCATCACTAGTCATGGTGATTGCTTTTTCACTTAAGACGTGCTTGCCAGCTTTAAGTGCAGCCAAGATTGTGTCGATATGGTAGTTGTGAGGTGTCGCAATGTAAACGATGTCAATTTCATCATCAGCTAATAAGTCTTCATAGTTACCATAGGCATGTGGAATATTAAATTCGTTAGCAAAAGTTTGCGCTTTTTCTAAGTTTCTTGAGCCAGCGGCATAGATTTCACCAAATGGTTGATCAAAGTAAGTTGTAAAGCTGTGAGCGATGTTACCAAGTCCAATAATTCCCCAATTTAAATTTTTTGTCATTATGTTCTCCTGTCTCATTTAAGATAGCTCAAGCTTAACAGAAATTTAATAAAAAGAGAAAAAATACGATGGTAATAGATATAGAATTAGGGTAAAATAAGTGAAACAATTAAATGTATAGGGACGGGTGTACTAATGAAAAAGAAAAATGGTCGGGGGATTTTTGTAAAGAACGGTAAAATTCAAGTTGCGAATATTGTTGTTTTAATTTTAATTCTTGGTATTATTACAGTCGTTGTTTCAATGAACGTTCATAAAAAGAATGTTGCTCGAGATGAATCTATTGCGACGTCATTATCAACCTCAAAAATTGAAGCAAGTGAATCAGCAAAAAAAGCAGCAGCAGAAGCTAAAAAACAAGCATTTATTAAGAAAGTAGCACCTGAAGCACAAAAAATGCAAAAAAAATATAAAGTCTTTTCTAGTATTACAATTGCACAAGCTATCTTAGAATCTGATTGGGGAACGAGTTCTTTAGCTAAAGACTACAATAACCTATTTGGAATTAAAGGAACGGGCGCACGTGCAAAAGATTTCAAAACTAAAGAACAAGAAAAAGATGGCACATGGAAGACGGTTACGGCTAAATTTATCGTCTTCAAAGATTGGGACGAAGCAATTATGTCTCATTCGAAATTATTAGCTAATGGAAATACATGGAATAAAACACAATTTGCTGACGTTCTTTCTGCAGCAACTTACGAAGATGCAGCAGCAGCTTTAGTAGTTGATGGGTACGCAACAGATAATGATTATAGTACAAAATTAACAGATATCATTAAACAATATCATTTAGATAAATATGATAAATAAACGGGATTAATGTCAAGTATAATAACGATAAATGAGTAGATTCAAATTGAAATTACCCTTATATTATGTTATTCTTAAGTCATTCAAAACCGGAATGTAGCTTTTTTACTTATACCGAAGTGAAAAAGCTATTTTTATACCCAAAAAAATATAAATAGCAAGAGGAGCGTACCCCACGTGAAACTTTTAGAAGACAGAATTATGCAAGATGGTATTGTATTACCAGGAGATGTATTGAAGGTCGATCAATTTTTAAATCACCAAGTTGATCCTGATTTAATGTTAGCAATGGGTGTGGAATTTGCTGAATTATTCAAAAATGAAAAAATTACTAAAATTTTAACAGTTGAATCATCAGGTATTGCCCCAGCAGTATTCGTTGGGTTACAATTTCATGTTCCTGTTGTCTTCGCACGTAAAAATAAGAGCGTTACGATGCAAAATGATTTATATTCTGCTTCTGTTTACTCGTACACAAAGAAAGTTGAAAATACAATTGCCGTTGCCAACAAGTTTTTAGGTGAAAACGATCGTGTTTTAATCATTGATGACTTCTTGGCAAATGGCCAAGCAGCTGAAGGACTCTTCCAAATTTGTGACGAAGCTAAGGCAGAAATTGCTGGAATTGGAATTGTAATTGAAAAATCATTCCAAAAAGGTGCCGAATTAATTCATGAACGTGGCGTACGTTTAGAATCACTTGCTAAAATTTCATCATTTGATGGTGATCAAGTTCATTTTGAAGATTAAATTAACGAAAAGAGCGCAAAATGTGCTCTTTTTTATTTTCTTATAAAATTGTTAAATTATGGTTGTTAAAACTTGATTGCCCCGCGGGATAACAGTATGATTAAGGGTATAAAGCAAAAGTAGAAAGTAGTGAATATATAGTGGAAAAAAAAGTTATCTTTCCTGGAAGTACATTGGGAATAATCGGAGATAGTCCAACGGGTGCAATGTTGGCTATGGCTGCAAGAAATTTAGGGTTTAAAATCGCAGCATACAGTCAAAATGAAGTTAGTGAGACACTTCAATTAGCAGATTATTCTGTTGTAGGTAAGATGAATGATAAGGATAAATTGAAAGAATTCGCTGAACGAACAGATATTGTGACGTATGAATCTGAACACGTTAATTCAGAAGTGATTGAATATATTTCAAAATATACTTATGTGCCACAAAAGTATAATGCATTAGAAATTATGCAAGACCGCTTGTTGGAAAGAGCTTTTTTTGAACAATTAAATATTAATATTCCACCTTTTGAAACAATTGTATCATTAGAAGATGTGTATAATTCTGTACTTTCAATTGGGTATCCCAGCGTTTTAAAACCAATCCAAAAAGGGTTTGGTAAAAGTTACCAGAGTGTTCTCAATACGCAAACTGATATTTCAGATGCGGCGTACTTGGTTGAACGTGGCACCTATATTTTAGAATCATGGATTCCTTATGAACAAGAAATCTCAATGGTTCTTATCAAAAATGGTAAGGAAATTAATTTTTTCCCAGCTGTTGAAAATAAATATCGTGATCATCGATTACACGAATCAATCGTACCAGCTAACTTAGATACAGAAATTTCTGCTGAAATGCATAAAATTGCCATTAAAGTTGCGGAAAATCTAGACTACACTGGCGCATTAGAAATTGGCTACTTTGTAACTAAATCAGGTGCAATTTATGTTAAACGTGTCGTGCCCGCTATGCATCAATCAGGGTATGTTTTTGATAAAGCAACAAACGTTAGCATGTATGAACAGCATTTACGTGCCATTTGTGGATTGCCACTATCAAAAGTGAAATTCCTTGCACCAACTGTTATGGTGTCATTAAAAGAAGAAGAACGTGCCGATTTAAAGACACAGTGGGTTCTTAAAAATAATTGGTATTACCATTTTTATCGTTACCCTGAAAATCATAAATTAGATCGTGCTGGGCATATTTTGGTTCAGTCAGATTCAGTTCGTGAAGCATTGAATCAAATTGAAGATACAGGCATTTGGGATAAAAAAGAAACAACAAATTAAATGAAATTAGAAGGATGAATCGTTTTGAATCGGTTCGTCTTTTTTTATGAACAAGTTGAGACATATATTCATAAAAATTAAAGAAGTTAAGGCGTTTTTTTGCTATAATAAATAATGACTGATTTATAGAGAGGATTGATTAATTTGACTACTGAAAGCTTATTGAACGGAATGAATAACAAACAAAAAGAAGCTGTCCTAAAAACAGAGGGACCACTCTTAATTATGGCTGGAGCTGGAAGTGGTAAAACGCGAGTATTAACGCATCGCGTTGCTTACTTAATTGAAGAAAAAGGTATCAATCCATGGAACGTATTAGCAATCACATTTACAAATAAAGCATCAAAAGAGATGCGCGAACGTGTTAATAAATTACTTAACAAAGGGGCAGAAGATGTTTGGGTTTCAACATTCCATGCACTTTGTGTTCGTATTTTGCGACGTGATATTGACCAAATTGGTTATAATCGTGCATTTACAATTGCCGACCCAGGTGAACAAAAGACTTTAGTAAAACGTATTTTAAAAGAACAAAATATTGATCCACAAAAATTTGACCCAAGAACCGTTTTAGGAGCAATTTCAAATGCAAAAAATGATTTATTAACAGAAAAAGAATACGCAGAACGTGCTGCAAGTATGTTCGAACAAATGGTAGCTAAAGTTTATACGGCATATCAAAAAGAGTTACGCTCAAATCAAGCAGTTGATTTCGATGATTTAATTATGTTAACTATCCGTTTATTTAAAGAAAAGCCTGAAACATTGGCTTTTTATCAAAATAAATTTCAATATATCCATGTGGATGAATATCAGGATACTAATGAAGCACAATATACCTTAGTAAACATGTTAGCTGAACGTTTCAAAAATCTCTGCGTCGTCGGGGATGCTGACCAAAGTATTTACGGTTGGCGTGGGGCAAACATGGATAACATTATGAATTTTGAAAAAGATTATCCTGATGCTGATGTTGTTAAGTTGGAACAAAACTATCGTTCAACGAAAACAATTCTGAATGCTGCCAATGCAGTTATTGATAATAATACGAACCGCAGTGATAAGAGTCTTTGGACTGATAATAAAGATGGTGAGAAAATTTCTTACTACCGTGGCCAAAGTGAAAATGATGAATCACATTATGTGGTTGAAAAAATTCAAGAACAAATTAAAGATAATCACTTAAATTACGGTGATTTCGCCATTTTATATCGAACGAATGCACAGTCTCGTGTGATTGAAGAGACATTCTTAAAATCAAGCGTTCCTTACAAAATGGTTGGTGGACACAAATTCTACGAGCGATTGGAAATTCGAGATATCTTAGGCTACATTCGTTTAATTGCTAATGATCAAGATTCAATGAGTTTTGATCGTATTGTAAATGTCCCAAAACGCGGTATCGGTGCAAGTAGTGTGGACAAATTACGTGAATTTTCAGATATGAATAATTGGACAATGCTTGAAGGTGCTGAAAACTCAGCGCTTGCTAATATTTCTGGTAAAGCTGAAAAATCATTACAAGAATTTGCCACAATGATTCGTGGATTACAAAAAATGCGTGAGTTCTTGAATGTGACCGAGTTAACAAAAGAAATTTTAAAACAATCAGGTTATGAAGCTAATTTGAAAAAGACGAAAACGATTGAAAATGAAACGCGACTTGAAAACGTTGAAGAATTCTTGTCTGTAACTCAGCAATTTGATGATCGTTGGGAAGCTGAAGAAGATGATAGTGACCGTTATGTTGATTTCTTAGCTGATTTAGCACTAGTTTCTGCACAAGATGATATTGAAGAAGAACCTGAAGAAGTCACATTGATGACATTACATGCCGCTAAAGGACTTGAATTTCCAGTTATCTTTTTAATGGGATTGGAAGAAGGCATATTCCCTCTTTCTCGTGCCATGTTAGAAGATGATCAACTTGAGGAAGAACGTCGTTTAGCATATGTCGGAATTACTCGTGCTGAACGCAAATTATATTTAACAAATGCTTTTTCAAGAATGTTGTATGGTCGTCGTCAAAGTAATCAAGCTTCACGTTTCATTGGTGAAATAGATGAGTCATTACTTGAATTAGATAATCAAACGGCAGCACCATCTCGTAATTCATCGTATTCCAATCAACGTGCGACGGCGACAACATACCGTCGACCTGCTAAAACCGTTGAACGTGATAATGGTACAGGTGCTGATGCAGTTGTTTGGCGTATTGGTGAAAAAGTGGAACATAAAGCTTGGGGTACTGGGACAATCGTTAAAGTTTCAGGATCAGGTTCGGATGCTGAACTTGATATTGCTTTCAAAGAACAAGGGATTAAGCGTCTGTTGACAGCTTTTGCACCAATTACAAAAAAAGTGGACTAAATAAAAGGAGGGTTCAAGTTTGTCAAATCAAGCCATAACATTGGAAGAAGCAACTAATAGAGTGAATCAATTAAAAACTGACTTAATCAAATGGACGCGTCAATATTATGTCCTTGATCAGCCAACAGTTGAAGATCATGTTTATGATGAACACTACCTACAACTAGTAGAACTTGAAAAAGCCTTTCCTAATTTAGTGACACCTAATTCACCAACGCAACGTGTTGGTGGCCAGGTACTGCCTGGTTTTGAAAAAGTTTCGCATGAAGTACCAATGCTTTCATTGGGGGATGTCTTTTCCATTGAAGAACTATCGGAATTTGATCAACGATTACAAAAATCAGTTGATGCTGAGGTAAGTTACAATACTGAACTCAAAATTGATGGATTGGCCATTTCGTTAACATATGAAAATGGTGTATTCGTTAAAGGATCAACTCGTGGAGATGGCACAATTGGTGAAAATATTACTGAAAATCTTAAAACAGTCAAATCAATTCCACTAACATTGACGGAACCCATTTCAATTGAAGTTCGTGGAGAATGTTACATGCCAACAAAGGCGTTTGTTGCGTTGAATAAACGTCGCGAGGAAGCTGGAGAAACGGTATTTGCTAATCCTAGGAATGCAGCAGCAGGTAGTTTACGACAATTAAATACAGCTGAAACGGCTCAACGACAATTGAGTACATTTATCTATTATATAGTTGATCCGGATGTCAAAACTCAAAGTGATGCGTTAAAACGCTTGTCTAAACTTGGATTTAGAACAAATACTGAATCACGTGTTACGAGTGATATGACAGAAATTTCGGCATACATTAATGAATATCAAGCAAAACGTCATGATTTATCTTACGATATCGATGGTATTGTTATTAAAGCAAATTTATTCACGATTCATGATGAAGTTGGTAATACGGTTAAAGTTCCAAAATGGGCAATTGCCTATAAATTCCCGCCAGACGAGCAAGAAACTAAAGTTCTAGATATTGAATGGACGATTGGTCGAACAGGTGTCGTAACACCAACTGCAATCATGAATCCTGTGCAGTTAGCGGGAACAACAGTTTCTCGGGCATCATTGCATAATGGGGATTTACTGAAACAAAAAGATATTAGAATTAACGATACGGTTAAGTTGCATAAGGCTGGGGATATTATTCCAGAAATTTCTGAAGTTGTCTTAGATAAACGACCAGAAGACAGTGTTGTGTATAGTTTGCCAACGAACTGCCCAGTTTGTGGAGCAATATTAGTTCATCTGGATGAAGAAGTTGCATTACGTTGTATCAATCCAAAATGTCCCGCACTCATTAAAGAGAGTCTGGCACATTTTGCTTCTAGAAATGCGATGAATATTGATGGACTAGGGCCTAAAATTGTTGAACAATTATTTGAAAATAAGTTAATTAGTGATGTTGCAGGATTGTATCAGTTAACTGCCGATCAACTGTTAACGCTAGATAATTTCAAAGAAAAATCGGTTAATAAATTATTAAATGCAATTGATATTAGCCGACAAAATTCAGTGGAACGCTTATTATTTGGACTAGGAATTCGGCATGTTGGAGCTAAGGCTGCTCGATTGGTTTCAGCCGAATTTAAAGATATTCATCAATTAATGACAGCAATTTCCGAAGATATTCTCGTCATTGATTCAATCGGACAGGTGATTGCGGATAGTCTTGTGACTTATTTTGCCAATGACCAAGTTCGTGAATTGATTGATGAACTGGATAATGCGCAAGTTAACTTAACCTTTTTAGGCAAAACAACTGCTGAAATTGCAGAATTAGCTGAAGGTAGTCCCGTGATGGATAAGAAAGTTGTCCTAACGGGAACACTTGATCAGTTGAAACGAAGCGATGCTAAAAAATGGCTTGAAGCAAATGGTGCTTCTGTTGTTGGTAGTGTTTCGAAAAAAACAGACCTATTAATTGCCGGGCATGATGCTGGAAGTAAGTTAACAAAAGCGAAGCAACTAGAAATTGAAATTTGGGATGAACAACAATTTATCTCAGTTATGGAAGGAGTGTCATATGAAAAAAATTAAGATTGGACTTATGTTAAGTTTCTCGTTAATTTTCTTAGCAGCCTGTGGCAATGTTGCCTCATCAGGCTCGTCGGGAACCTCTAAAAATACATCAAGTTCTGGTTACCAGACAACTGGCCAAACAAGTGATAGTAACTATGAAGGTGTCATTAAAGATGGTAAATATTTAACAAGTAAATCAAGAGGTGTGGCACTCACACAAAATGACAATGTCTTGAATTTAAAAAGTTTTGAATCTGGTCTGTTAGATTTATCTAAAGATCAATTTGCTACTGACAGTTATATTTTCCAAGAAGGACAATATTTAACAAAAACGACTGTTCAAAGCTGGTTAGGACGTGAATCAAGTGCTAATAAAGACGGATTAAACCCTAAGAGTAATGGTAAAACGGGTGAAACAGACCGTAATCCCATGTATGTACAGCAAGTTGAAGAACAAGATTTTATGACAAAAAAAGGCAGCAAATTATCACTCTCGGGTATCTCGGTAGGTATCGGAATGAACTCAGTTGATTATTATCAAAAAGAAGAATATGGGGCTGAATATAAAACCGTTATTTCTGATGCAACAATGAGAGAAAAGGGTAAAGAAGCTGCTAACAAAGTGGTTGCTCGTCTTCGTAAAACCAAAGGAATTAGTGATAGCGTTCCAATCATGGTGGCAATGTACAAGCAAGCACCAAACGATAGTTTAGTTGGCGGTAGTTTCTACGCCTACGCTGTGAATAAGAATGGTAAAACGACGATTGATAATTGGGATGATGTTTCAATTAAGAGTTATACGTTCCCAACGACATCGACGGCCACATCACCTAATACAAATGATGAAACGACATTTACGAATTTTAAAACTGAAGTTCAAAGTTTCTTTCCTAATTTAGCAGGTGTAACAGCACAGGTACAATATAAAAACAAAGCAATTACAGGGATGCACATCAATATTACAACTCAATTTTATAGTGAAACAGAGATTATTAGTTTCACTCAATATTTATCAACAACGGCCGTGAAATATTTAGCATCAGGGATTCCAATTGACATTACTATCAAAGGTAGTGATGGGACAATGCAAAGTTTCCTTGCCAAAACAGCTAAAGAAAGCACATACTATACGCATGTATTTACCAGTTATTAAAAAGAAATTAATTTGAATTTTGAAGGGATGGTTTTGAATGTCAATTAGTAAAGAAGAAGTCAAACATGTCTCAGAGTTAGCTAAACTAGAACTCAGTGATACAGATTTAGAACTATTTACCAGTCAATTAGATGATATTATCGGAATGGCTGAACAATTATCAGAAGTAGATACAACAGGCGTTCCAGTAACGACACATATTACAGATGTTCTCAATGTGATGCGTGAAGATGTCGCAGAAGAAGGAACAGATCGAGACTTACTCTTTAAAAATGCACCGGATAGTGAAAATGGCCTTATTAAAGTGCCAGCAATTATTGATGAAAGTGAGGAAGCTTAAGCATGGATTATTTCAAACAAGATTTATCAAGTTTACATGACGCATTAGTTAATAAAGAAATGAGTTCTGAAGAATTAACGAAGGCAACCTTTGCTGAAATTAAAGCACGTGATTCAAAGATTTCTGCTTTCCTCGCAATGAACGAAGAAATGGCACTTAGCCAAGCTAAGGCTGTTGATGCTGCTGGTATCGATGCAAATAATGTCTTAGCCGGGATACCAATGGCTGTTAAAGATAATATTGTGACAAAGGATTTAACAACAACTGCTGCAAGCAAAATGTTAGAAAATTTCAATCCAATATATGATGCAACAGTGATTGAAAAAATGCGCCAAGCACAAATGGTGACAATTGGTAAAACAAACATGGATGAATTTGCTATGGGTGGTTCTACTGAAACGTCAGCTTTTAAAACAACAAAAAACCCTTGGAATACAACGAAGGTTCCCGGTGGCTCATCAGGTGGTTCAGCTGCTGCAGTTGCTTCAGGTGAAGTTATTGCTGCTTTAGGCTCAGATACTGGTGGTTCTATCCGTCAACCTGCTTCATTTAATGGTGTCGTAGGAACAAAACCAACTTATGGTCGTGTATCACGTTATGGTTTAATTGCATTTGCATCAAGTTTGGACCAAATTGGACCATTCACACGTGGCGTTAAAGATAACGCTGCTGTTTTAAATGCAATCAGTGGTAACGATGTTCATGATTCAACGAGTTCAGCGCAAGCTGTTCCTGATTTTACTGCTGGATTAACTGGCGATATTAAAGGAATGAAGATTGCTTTACCTAAAGAGTATTTAGGTGAGGGTGTTGATGCTGGTGTTAAAGAAGCCATTCAAAAAGCAGTTAAGACGTTTGAAGAACTTGGCGCAACAGTTGACGAAGTTAGTTTACCAAACAGTAAATATGGTGTGCCCGTTTACTATATTCTAGCTTCTTCTGAGGCATCATCTAATTTACAACGTTTTGATGGTATTCGTTATGGATTCCGTGCACAAGACGTTAAGAGTTTGGAAGATGTTTATGTACGTTCTCGTTCAGAAGGTTTTGGGGATGAAGTTAAACGTCGGATTATGTTAGGAACATTCTCATTATCTGCTGGAACTTATGACGCTTTCTTCAAGAAAGCAGCTCAAGTTCGGACTTTAATCTGCAATGATTTCCGTAATGTATTCAATGATTATGATTTGATTATTGGGCCTACTGCACCTAATACAGCATTTAATATTGGTGATAAAATTGAAGACCCAATTACAATGTATATGAATGATATTTTAACGATTCCAGTTAACTTGGCTGGACTACCCGGCATGTCAGTTCCTGCTGGATTCTCAAATGGCTTACCAGTTGGATTACAATTAATTGCGAAATCATTCGATGAAGCAACAATGTATCGTGCTGGTTACGCATTTGAACAAGCAACTGATTTCCATAAAGAAGTCCCTACGTTAGGAGGCCAAAACTAATGAATTTTGAAACAACAATTGGACTTGAAGTTCATATTGAAATGAAAACTAACTCTAAGGCATTCTCACCTTCAAAAGTTGATTTTGGGGCAGAACCTAATACGAATACCAACGTTATTGACTGGGGTTATCCAGGTGTTTTACCAACTGCCAATAAAGGGGCAATTGAATACGGAATGCGTGCTGCCTTAGCTTTAAATTGTGAAATCACAAAGGATAACCATTTTGACCGAAAAAATTACTTTTATCCTGATAATCCAAAAGCTTACCAGATCACACAATCAGAAGAACCTATTGGTCGTAACGGCTTCTTAGAAATTGAAGTTAATGGCGAAACGAAAAAAATCGGAATTGAAGAAATGCACGTTGAAGAAGATGCGGGTAAAAATACGCATAATCCTAACGGCTATTCTTATGTCGATTTAAACCGTCAAGGAACACCTTTGATTGAAATTGTTTCACGTCCTGATATCAAAACACCTGAAGAAGCTTACACATATCTTGAAAAATTACGTCAAGTTATTCAATTTACCGGTGTTTCTGATGTGAAGATGGAAGAAGGATCAATGCGAATTGATGTTAATATTTCAATTAACCCAATTGGCCAACCCGGTTATGGGACAAAAACTGAAATGAAAAATTTAAATTCATTTGAAAATGTGCGTAAAGGACTTGAATTTGAAGAAAAACGTCAAATAAATGTCTTGATGTCTGGTGGTATTGTTCAACAAGAAACACGCCGTTTTGATGCACCAACTGGTACAACTATTTTGATGCGTGTCAAAGAAGGGGCTAGCGATTATCGTTATTTCCCAGAACCAGATATTCCACCAATTCATATTAGTGATGACTGGATTCAAGAAGTTAGAGAATCAATTCCCGAAATGCCTGACAAACGACGGACACGCTATGCAAGTGAATTAGGCTTGCCTGAATATGATGCTGAAGTCTTAACACAAACAAAAGAAATGTCAGATTTCTTTGAAGACACAATTAAGTTAGATGCAGATCCTAAGTTAGCTGCTAACTGGTTAATGGGTGAAGTTAATGCGTTCATGAATACAAATAAATTAAACTTACAAGATACTAAATTAACACCAGCAAATCTTGCTGGAATGATTAATTTAATTACTGATGAAACAATTTCAAGTAAGATTGCTAAAAAAGTTTTCCAAGAAATTATTAAAAATGGTAGCGAACCTAAAGCTTGGGTTGAGTCTAAGGGACTTGTTCAATTATCTGACCCAGCTAAGTTACAACCCATTATTGATGGTATTTTAGATAACAATGAACAATCAATTGAAGATTTCAAAAATGGTAAAGATCGTGCTGTTGGATTCTTAATCGGACAAATCATGAAACAAACACAGGGACAAGCAAATCCTAATGTGGTCAATCAATTATTGATGGCCTCATTGAAGCAAAGATAATCTTATTAAAATAAGATTCATGTGGAGGAACGGAATGAGAAAAAGAGCCAGAATTATCTATAACCCAACATCCGGTCGTGAGGCTTTAAAAAGTGATCTCGTGAGTATTCTAGACATCATTGAAAATGCCGGGTATGAAACTAGTGCTTATGCGACGACAGCGAAGAAACATTCAGCTCGAGATGAAGCAACGAGAGCTGCTAAATCAGGGTTTGATTTAGTAATTGCTGCTGGTGGCGACGGAACCATTAATGAAGTTGCTAATGGAATTGCTGGTCTTAAGCACCGACCTAAGATAGGTGTTATTCCAGCTGGAACGACAAATGATTATGCGAGAGCTTTGAAAATACCTAGGGATGATTCAGTTGCTGCTGCAAAAGTAATTGCAAAAGGTAACACAGTTAAAATGGATGTTGGACAAGCTGGAGAAAAATATTTCATTAATATCGCTGGTGGTGGATTATTAACGGAATTAACTTATGATGTTCCTTCACAATTTAAATCACTTTTTGGTTATCTGGCTTATTTAGCTAAAGGTGCTGAAATGTTACCTAGAATGAAACCAATTGAAATGAACCTTGAGTATGATGGGGGAATTTTTAAAGGGAAAGCATCAATGTTTTTATTAGCATTGACGAACTCTGTAGGTGGCTTTGAACAAATCGTACCAAACGCTTCACTTGATGACGGTAAGTTTACCTTGCTTATTGTTAAAGCGACTAATATCGCCGAAATGTTGCATTTAATGGCACTTGTGTTAAATGGTGGGAAGCATATTAATGATAAACGTGTGATTTATGTTAAAACGTCTAAATTAATTGCTAAACCAGTCGATAATAAAATGATGATTAATATTGATGGTGAATATGGTGGTGATGCACCAATGACTTTCAAAAATTTAAAGCAACATATCGAAATTTTTGCGAATACAGATGCATTGCCAGAAACGTCAATTACGTCAGGTCGTACGGCTGCCGAAATTACAGCTGAAGAACATTTTGTAAAAGAAGTCCAAGAAATGCATAGTGAAGATGTTGACGGTAATGGTACAATTAGTAAAGTAAGAGATAACTAAGAAATTAAGTAGGATTGAGGTGCTTGGTAAAGGCCTCAATCCTGTTTTATTTCTAGAGTTGGCAACTATTGACTTTTAGGGGTTAAACATGGTTGAATAAAGTAAATACGCAGGAACATCGAAAGGACAACAATGAAAAAACTACCTCCAGTAATAAAGAACCAAGAATTTGATACAGAAATTATCGATTTAACTTATCAAGGTATGGGTGTCGCTAAAGTTGATGGCTACCCATTATTTATTGAAAATGCATTACCAGGCGAAAAAGTTAGTATTCGTGTAATGAAAGTTAGCAAGAACTTTGGTTTCGCTAAAGTTTTAGCTTTTCGTAATGAGAGCCCAGATCGTGTTGAAACAAAAGGTTCAGCATATACACAAACTGGAATTGCACCTTTACAACATTTAGCATACCCAGCACAATTAAAATTCAAACAAGCACAAGTTCAAGAGTTATTGAAAAAAGCGCATTTGGATATTGAAGTATCTGATGCTGTTGGAATGGAAAATCCTTTCCATTACCGTAATAAAGCACAAGTGCCTGTTCGCGAAATTGCTGGTGAATTAAAAACAGGATTCTTCAAGAAAAACAGTCATGATTTTGTTGCAATTGAAGATTTTTTAATTCAAGATGAAGAAATTGATAAAGCAATCGTAGCTGTACGTGATGTCTTACAACGTTTCCATGTGGAAGCATATGACGAACGTGCACATAAAGGGATTATCCGTCACATTATGGTTCGCCGTGGTCATTACTCAAAACAAATGATGATTGTCTTAGTAACACGCTCTAAGAAATTACCAATGTTTACTGAAATTACTGCTGCAATCCGTGAATCATTACCTGAGGTTACAACTATTGTTCAAAATACAAATTCTGAAAAGACAAATGTTATTTTAGGCCGCGAAAACAAAGTTTTATTTGGCCCTGGTTATATTGAAGATCAATTAAATGGATTAACATTTAGAATTTCACCACATTCTTTCTACCAAATTAATCCTGTCCAAACAGAAAAATTATATGCTGCAGCATTTGAACGTGCTGGTTTAACTGGTAATGAAACAGTTATTGATGCTTATAGTGGTATTGGAACAATTTCATTATCAATGGCAAAACATGCTCGTCAAATCTATGGTGTAGAATTAGTTTCTGCAGCGGTTAAAGATGCGAAAGAAAATGCTAAGATTAATGGTATTGATAATGTTCGTTTTGAAACTGGGATGGCAGAAAACTGGATGGAAAACTGGAGTCATGCTAACTTAAGACCTGACGTTTTAGTTGTCGATCCTCCTCGTAAGGGGCTAGAACCAGCATTTATTGAAAGTACACTTAAAATGCAACCTAAAAAAGTTGTTTACATTAGTTGTAACCCTTCAACATTAGTTCGTGATTTACAGAGCTTCTTAGATGATGGTTACAAAGTTACAAAACCAATTTTACCAGTGGATCAATTCCCACAAACAACACATATTGAAACAGTTACAATTTTAGAAAAATAACCAATTTAATATAATAGATGAGGAAGACCAAAGGTATTTTACTTTTGGCCTTTTTTTTGCAAACAGATAAATTGTATTCAGTGTGAAAAAGAGTATTCTAATGATATCTTAAAACATTAGGAGGTCCATTATGTCAAAAGAAACTGAAAAAGAATTACGTGAACGTTTAACTAATGAAGAGTTTGAAGTTACACAACATGCTGCAACGGAAGCGCCATTTACCGGTAAATATGATGACTTCTATCAAAAAGGAATTTACGTTGATGTTGTTAGTGGGGAAGCACTTTTTAGTTCAGCAGAAAAATATGACGCTGGCTGCGGTTGGCCATCATTTTCAAAACCAATCCCAGGTTCTAAGATTGCTGAGTTGGTTGATAATAGTCTTTTTGGTTATCAACGAACGGAAGTTAGAAGTAAGGAAGCAAATTCACATTTAGGTCATGTATTTACTGATGGACCTAAAGACCAAGGCGGATTACGTTATTGTATTAACTCTGCCTCATTGAAGTTTATTCCTGAAGCAGAAATGGAAGCTGCTGGATATAGTAACTATTTAAATAATTTATAAAAAATAAAAACATTCGACTTAAGGGATATGAGCCTATCTGGCTCTAAAAGTTGAATGTTTTTATTTGTATAATTATCCTTGGCTTTTTTGATGAATAAAGTAAACAGGAATGCCAAGTCCCGTTATTAATAGACCAACAAGTGCTAACGTCGTTTGTGTTAATAGTGTCGCAACGAGTATAAAAATACCCCCAATAATCGCGATGATTGGAATGATTGGATATAAAGGAACTTTATAGGGTCTATTTAATTCAGGTTCACGTTTTCGTAATATAAAGATAGCAACGAAAACTAGTACATTAAAAATCCAAATAACAAAAATAAGCATATCTGTTAATAAATCAAAACTACCTAAGAACATCATTATTATTGCGATACTTATTTGTAAAAAGCCCGCAATATATGGAACTCTCGTATGAGGAGATAAGCGTTTTAGCCAATTACTAAAGGGGAGTTGGTTTTCTAAGGCCATCGCATATGGAACGCGCATACCGGTTAACGTATAGCCGTTAGTGGCACCGTAGACTGAAATTAAGATACCAACGGTCACAAACTTACCACCAAATTGTCCAAATAGTTGTCTTGAGGCATCAGAAGCTGCATTTAAATTGCCAGCTAATCCTGAAATAGGAAGAGCCTTAAGAAAAACAAAATTAATTAATGTATAGATAATTGTGATGAAAAATAATCCTGAAATAATGGCTTTCGGTAAATCACGTTCTGGATGGTGCATCTCTCCGGCAATATTTCCAACCCCAATCCAGCCATCATAAGCAAACATGGTCGCAAGAAGGCCGCCACTTAAAGCAGTAAAGAAAGACTGGTGCGCGCCGGATGTTAACGGAATTAAACTAAACGTCACTTGTCCAGGAGTGAAAATCCCCCATATCACAATGACAATAATAGGTAATAATTTTAAAACTAATGAAATTGATTGAAAGGTACCACCAACTTTGGCGCCTAAAAAGTTAATCAATGTGATACTGATTCCACTAATTAAAGCAAATGGGATAATTAAATGTGAATCAAGATGGAAAAGATTAATTAATTGTGTGCCAAAAATAATTGAAAGAGCTGCAATGTTTGCTGGATAATAAATGATTATTTGTGCCCAGCCAAGTAAAAATGCTGGGAAACGGCCATAAGTATATTCGATATATTTAATGGCGCCACCAGTTTCTGGGATGGCGGCTGCAAGTTCTGCAGCGGTTAATCCAGCACAGATAGTTAAAAAGCCACCAAGTAACCAAACAAATAAAGTTAAGTTAGCAGATTGGGTTTGTTGTGTAACGCTTGAAACTTTAAAAAAAACGCCTCCGCCGATAACTGTTCCCATTACAGTTGAAAGGGCAGCGAAAAAGCCAATATCTCGTTTTAGGTGATCATTGTTCATGGAAAAAGGTCCTCGTTTCTATATTAAAATGCGTATTTAACTATTTTAGACTATTTAAACGTGTAATGAAACAAAAAATGAAGATGATAATCAACAAAATTCTGTTAATCTACATCTTCATTTTTATCATCTTGTGATTCTACAATTGGGGCTAATTTAATGGGATAGGTCCGGTTATCTGCTTCGTCAAACAAACTCACTGGTCCTTGATCGTTTGCATCAATTCTTAGATGAAAACCATATTCATCTAAGAAACTAAGTTCACGCTCATCTATATGTTCAATCTTACCATCGAGTGCACGTTCGTCAATTCGAATTGTGAGGTCTGATGAAATATCCAAATTATGGTGTCGATGACTTAATTCATCGTAGAATAGCCAATGTCCAGCATAAAAAATAGGTAAAGAAACCTTAGTTTTAGGTGCGGTTATAGACTTAATATCTTTCGTTAATCCAATAAAAAATGATGCACCTAGTAGTGCAAAACTACGTTTCTTCACAGCTATCCCTCCTAATTAGAACTCTTCTACTTAAATATAGCACTTTTAGCTAACAAGCGGAAAGAATTGCCCAAAATATATATAAATTTAATCTATCGTCACAAAATTGAAATAAAGCAATCGTTATGAAAACGGTTCAATTGTTGTTATAATGAATTTAATAATAAAATGGAGGTATTGGGTATGATTAAATTAGGTATTATTGGTACAAATTGGATTACAGGTCAATTCGTTGAAGCAGCGCATGAATCTAATGAATTTCAATTGACTAGTGTCTATTCAAGAACCGAATTAAAAGCCAAAGATTTTGGTGAAAAATATGGTGCAACAAATTTTTACGATAATATGACAGAATTTTTAAATTCAGATAAATTTGAGGTAATCTATATTGCTTCTCCGAATAGTTTACATTTTGAACAAATTAAATTAGCGATTGAAGCTGGTAAAAAAGTTATTGCCGAAAAACCAGTGGTCTCAAATCCAACAGAAATGGCCGCTATTCAGACGGTTCTTAGGGAACATCCTGGAAGTCAATTATTTGAAGCAGCTCGACAAATTCATCAAGATAATTTCAAAATTATTGAACAAAAAGTAACTGAACTAGAGACCATCCAAGGCGCAACTTTAACTTATATGAAGTATTCGTCACGTTATGATGCTATTTTAGCAGGTGAAGAACCTAATATCTTCTCACCAAAATTTTCTGGTGGTGCATTACAAGACTTAGGTGTTTACGTTGTTTATAATGCTATTTCTTGGTTTGGTACACCACTTGAAGTTCAGTACTATCCAACAATGTTACCAACAGGTGTTGATGGTAAAGGTGTCGCAATTCTAACTTATGAAGATTTTAGAGTGACCTTAAATATTGGTAAGACAGCAAATTCATATTTAACTAGTGAAATCTATGGCCTAAAAGACACAATTGTGATGGATAATGCAGCTGAATTAAATGAGGTTCTTTATCGAGATGGCTCTGATAAAGAAGAACTACTTAGTCAAAAACCAGCTAAAAATCCGATGTTAGCTGAAGCGATTGATTTTGCTAGAGTCATCAATAACCCCAATGACGTAACGAACAAAGCTGATTATATAAAATGGCAAAAACTTAGTGTGACAGTTAATCAAGTATTGTTTGATTTAAGGAAAAGTGCCGGAATTGAATTTCCAGCTGATCATAAATAAGAATTATTGAGATAAGTTTCTGTGAATCAATGGAAGCTTATTTTTTATATGCTATACTTAATTATTAAAACTAATCCTATGAAGTTAAAAGAAAGAGACTAAAATGAATCCAAAATTTGATGCATATTTTAAAGAACAAGGTTTTGAAACACAATCACCCATCCAAGAAGCCGTTTATGAACCTCTAAAATCAGGTGAAAATATCCTTGGATTAGCACCAACCGGTTCTGGTAAAACATTAGCGTTCAGCTTACCTTTACTCGAAAGATTAATACCTAAAGATGGCATTCAACTATTGATTATTGCACCTTCACAAGAATTAGCTATGCAATTAGCAGGTGTCATTCGTCCTTGGGCTAAAGAACTTGATTTAAAAGTTCAAGCTATTATTGGTGGTGCTAATATGAAACGCCAAATTGAAAATTTAAAGAAAAAACCTGAGATTATTGTCGGAACACCAGGTCGCTTATTGAATTTAGCTGAAGATAAAAAAATTAAATTACATAAAGTTAAATCAGTTGTCATTGATGAAGCGGATGATTTATTAACGGATGAAACACTAACAACTTGTCGTGATTTAATCAGCCAGGCACCTGCAGGCATTCAATTAAGTTTCTTTTCTGCGACGGAAACGGCAATATTAGATGATTTGAAAAAATGGTTTGGTGCTAATGTGACAACTTATGATGTTCGTGAAGTTGATCAAACACAAGGTATCGTTCACCATTATTCAATTGAAACACCAACGCGTAAACGTCAATCAACGTTGCGTCGTTTAGCAAATGTTGAAGATTTTTATGCACTAGTTTTCTTTAACCAACTATCATCGTTACAAGATATGGCTCAAAAATTAAAATATGATCATGTACCAGTCGCTGTCTTAGATAGCGAGCAACGCCAAGTTAATCGTGCTAATGCTTTATCACAACTTCATAAGCATGAAATTAAATTATTACTAACGACGGATGTTGCCGCTCGAGGTTTGGACATTCCAATGTTACCCGCAGTCGTAAATTATGATATGCCTAAAGATACGACGTCATATATTCATCGTGTCGGCCGGACAGGCCGGATGGGTGCTGAAGGGATGGTTATTAATCTTGGAAATGAACATGATCTACGTACCTTAAAACAAGATTTAAAAAATACACCATTTGAAATTGAAAAAGGTTACTTATATGATGGTGCGATTGTAACAGAAAGACCAGAACGTGTGGCTGAACCAAAAGCTAAGAAACTTAAACCAGTTGAAGTGAAAGCCAAAACAGTTGATGGTCAAAAGCAATCTGATGAACCAGTAAAGAAACCACATCGTAAAGTTCGTTTGAGAAATCAAAAAAATAAAGGTAAAAGACGCAAACCAAAAGCAGAACATTTTGATTAATGAGAAGGATCATCCAATAATAATTGGATGATTTTTTTATTGACTAATTTTGTAAGCGATTGCACGAATAGGGTAACCGTGCTATATTTAAAGAGGTTAATTCGTACAGAAGAAGGAGTTGAGTAGATCCATGACAAATATGAAGTTAGATGAAACTCATTTTGGAAGTTACTTTGATTTATCAATTTATGCCTTTAATAAAAAAGTATCAGCACAGAGAAAGAGCTTTTTTCGCAAACTTTATGAGCATTCATCAGATTGGGGCTCAGTTGAATCTGGGAAAGTTGTCAGCGGTGTGATTAATACACCATTTACGACTCATTTTCACGGGACTCAATTTAAAATGGGTGGTATTGGCTATGTTGCAAGTTATCCAGAATTTGCTGGTCAGGGTAGTATTGGACAATTAATGAATTTAGCTCTGGATGAGATGTATGATAATGGAACGACATTATCGTATTTAGCGCCATTTTCGTATCCGTTCTATCGTAAATTCGGTTACGAAGCAACATTTGATCAAACGATATATCGGATGAATACGAAGGATTTACCACGATTAAAAGTTAAGGCCATAGGTCACGTTGAACGTCACCGTTATTTGGATGTAAAAGAGGAATTAAATAAATTATACCAACAGAATCAGCTCTCTCAACAAGGTGGTATTGAACGGCCAGATTGGTGGTTAACTTATTCGGCGGAGAAACACCCTAACTGGGAAGTAGCGGTCTATTATAATGAAAAAAATGAGTCAGAAGGCTATCTTGTTTATCAAAGAGAAACTGATGAATTTAAAATCGTTGAATGGATATATCAAACAAGTGAGAGTTGGCTCCAATTACAAAATTTTGTGCTTAAGCATCAATCAGCATACGAATGGTTTAGTTATGAGAGTCCAATTGGACAGCCATTTCCAGATGTACTGGCAAATCCTCAAGTTGAAGTGACAACGCAACCTTACATGATGGCAAGAATTGTAAATGTTGAAGACTTTCTCAGCAGATACCCTTACCAGCAAGATTTTCCACAAATTGTGATTCAAGTTCAAGATTCGACTATTCAGGCTAATGAAGGCTATTGGCAAATTAGCCGAATAGACGGACAAACAAAAGTTGAAAAGACTGAAAATTCAGCAACTACGTTTACAACGGATATTCAAAATTTAACACGAAGTATGATGGGGTATCGAACATTTAAACAATTAAAACAATATGGATTTGTATCAGGCGACGTGACGTTATTCGATGGCGCATTAATTAAAGAACAACCGATATTAAGTGATTATTTTTAAGGAGAGAATAGATAATGGAATATGAAAAAATGAGTCAATTTCCAACTGATTTTTTATGGGGGGCTTCCTCAGCTGCTTACCAAATTGAAGGTGCGTATCAAGAAGATGGTAAAGGATTATCAGTTTGGGATAAATTTGTAAGAATTCCTGGGAAAACATTTAAGGGTACAAATGGTGATGTAGCCGTCGATCATTATCACCGTTTTAAAGAAGATGTCGCCTTAATGAAGGAGCAAGGATTGAAAGCTTACCGTTTTTCAATTGCTTGGACACGTATTTATCCAGAAGGAAAAGGTAAAGTTAATCAAAAGGGGATAGATTTTTATAATCGATTAATCGATGAGTTAATTGCGAATAATATTGAACCTGTTGTGACACTTTATCATTGGGATTTACCACAAGCATTACAAGATGAATATGCTGGTTGGGAATCTCGTGAAATTATTACTGATTTTACGGATTATGCGAAAACTTGTTTTGATGCATTCAGTGATCGTGTTAAATATTGGGTATCATTAAATGAACAAAACGTATTTATTTCTCATGGCTATCAAATGGAGAGTCATCCGCCTGCAGTAAATGATGAAAAAAGAATGTATGCTGCAAATCACATTGCTAATTTAGCAAATGCTTCAGCAATTAAGGCATTTCATGAAGGTCATTATCAAGGTGAAATTGGGCCTAGCTTTGCCTATAGCCCGGGTTATGCAGTTAATGGAGATCCTAAAAACCAAGTTGCGGCTACTAACTATGAAGATTATGCTGCTCATTTTTGGATGGATATTTATGTTTATGGACGTTATCCAAAAATGATTTATAAATGGTTAACTGAACGTGGAACTGCACCTACTGTTACAGAAGCAGATCAAGCTCTTTTAATTGCTGGAAAACCAGATTTTATGGGTTTAAATTATTATCAAACCCAAACAATTGCGGCTAATCCGTTAGTTGGTGGTGTTGGACTTGCTGCTGAAAATAATACAGGTAAAAAGGGGACTAGCTCCGAAAGTGGCGTTCCAGGCATGTTTAAGACTACTAATAATGAATTTTTAAAACAAACTGATTGGGATTGGAATATTGATCCTGAAGGGCTAAGAATTGCTCTGAGAAGAATTGATAGTCGTTACGACTTACCTGTTCTTATTACTGAAAACGGTCTTGGTGCTTATGATAAATTAGAAGAAGGCAATACAATTCATGATGATTACCGAATTTACTTTATCAATGAACATATTAAAGCCATTCAAGAAGCCATTTCAGACGGTGTAAAAGTCATTGGGTATACAACTTGGAGTTTCACTGATTTATTGAGCTGGTCAAATGGCTATCAAAAGCGCTATGGCTTTGTTTATATTGATCGTGATGAAGAAAGTGCGAAAGAATTAAAACGATATAAGAAAGATTCATTCTATTGGTATCAAAAGGTCATTAAAGAAAATGGTAGTAAGTTATAAAGTAATTTAAATAGCTATTGATAACGCTTACAATAAATGATACAATAAATATGAAATGAGTGTTACTGATTCGATCAGGCATGACCTATTGATGTAGATATGAAAATATCTGTATTTGTAGGTCATTTTTTATGGGAAGGGGTCGGTTTGATGTGAAGTTCGTAAAAAATTTTAATAATAATGCAGCTTTAGTTGAATCATCCGACAATGTTGAGTGGGTGGTCATTGGTAACGGTATTGGATTCGGTTATCATGCTGGAGATAATATCGATAAGGACCAGATTGACCGACGGTTTAAAGCTGAAGAAGATTCAGATACAATGAAATTAATTTCAGGATTTGATGCAGAAACTTTGGAAGTTACGACAACTTTTGTTGGAGTAGTAGAGCCATTAATTGATGTGACATTTGATGATGTTCAATTTTTGATTTTAGTGGACCATTTTCAATATTCATTACAAAAAAATCGTGAAGAAATGTTTTTAAATGACCGATCTGTTCATTGGGAAATGAAAAAATTATTTCCAAGTGAATTCCAAGCTGCAAAGGTTGGTATTAAAGAAATCGAATCAAAATTTGACATTACGGTTCAAAATAATGAATTGATTTTATTAACCTATCATTTGATTAACGTCAAAGAAGGCGGACATGCTGTTCAAGAATCGATGAAGCTGACAGAACTCATTTCGGGAATTGTTAATATTATTCAATTAGATACTGGTATTATTCTCGACGAAAAATCATTTAATTATAGTCGATTTGTCTCACATTTACGCTATTTATTCATTAGGCATTTTCATAATACTGAGATTGATCGTGCAGAACTTGACCCTGAGTTGCTCGCCATGATGATTAGTCGGTATCCACAAGTGTACGAAACAGTGGAAAAAATCGTGCAGTATATTCGAGAACGGGCCGATTGGGATTTACAAGCAGACGAACAAGTTTATCTAGTTTTACATATCTGGCGAGTAACCCATCGGCAAACAGAAAATTAAATAAATTGATAATTAGGTGTGTTATTGCCATTTATAAGCAAGCATAAACCCAGTTATCCATGCAAACTCGTATTTTTTGAGTTGAAATGGATAACTGGGTTTTAATTTATAAAAAATATAAAGGAGTGATTGTGATGAGTTACGAAAAATTAGCTAAAGATATTTTAAAAAATGTAGGTGGCGAAGCTAACGTTAATAGCGTAGTCCATTGTACAACCCGACTAAGATTTAAATTAAAAGATGAATCTAAGGCCAATACCGATATGTTGAAAAATATGGACGGCGTAGTGACCGTTGTTAAAAGTGGCGGCCAGTACCAAGTGGTTGTTGGAAATCAAGTTCCGGAAGTTTATGATGCATTAGTTAAAGGTAGCGGACTTGATGGTGATGGCATTGTGCCAGATAATGATGGCGAAAAAATGAAACCGCTTGATGCCTTTATTGATATGATTTCAGGTATCTTTGCACCAGCTCTAGGTGTTTTAGCTGCAACAGGGATGATCAAAGGAATAGTTTCATTACTAGTCGCATTTAGCTGGGTGGCACCGACATCTGGAACGTATATTATTTTAAATGCATTAGGAGATTCTTTCTTTTATTTCTTCCCGATTATCTTAGCTTACAGTGCTAGTAAAAAATTCCACGTTAATCCATTGTTGGCAATGGTTATTGGTGCATCCTTAGTTTACCCAACTATTGTGGCACAATTGCCAGCAACACTAGCCGCTTCAGGTGGAAAAGTGCTGTACACTTTATTTGCAGGAACAATTTTTGAATCACCAATCTATATGACATTCTTGGGGATTCCAGTAATCATGATGAGTTACGCATCATCAGTTGTACCTATTATTGTATCAATTTGGTTTGCATCAAAAGTGGAACCATTCTTCAAAAAAGTGATACCAGAAGTTGTACGAACATTCTTAGTGCCAATGTTAACAGCACTTGTTGTTGTGCCTATTACATTTATCTTTATAGGTCCCATAACAACTTGGGCTAGTGATATTGTGGCAACCGGATTTACAGCTGTATACACATTTAGTCCAATTGCCGCTGGCGCAGTTCTTGGTGGCTTATGGCAAGTACTTGTTATCTTCGGGTTACATTGGGGACTTGTTCCACTTGCCTTACTTAACATTTCAACAACAGGCTCAGATCCAATTTTAGCACTTATGCTAGGGACAACGTTCGCTCAAATTGGGTCAGTATTGGCAATTACAATTAAAACAAAAAATAAAAAACTAAAAGGTCTTGGCTATTCTTCATTTATTTCAGGAATCTTTGGTGTTACGGAACCCGCTATTTACGGAATTACGTTACCTCGTAAAAAACCATTTATTATTACATGTATTTCAGCCGCTATTGGTGGCATGGTTCTTGGTGTATTTGGGACAAAAGGATACATGGTTGGTGGATTAGGCATTTTCTCTATTCCAAGTTACTTGAATCCTAAGACAGGAATTGATATGTCATTCTACGCTGTGCTGATAGCAATCGTTGTTTCATTCGTATTGGCATATGTCTTAACACTTATGTTCGGTTTAACAAAGGAAGATCAAGAAGTACCCGTTGCTGTTGCTGAAACAAAAGTAACAACGTCAGTAGTACCTGTAGAAGTAGAAATGAGTGGAGAAATCCTTGGTAGCCCACTTAAAGGCGAAGTATTACCTTTATCAGAGGTTAAAGACCCTGTCTTTAGTTCTGGTATTATGGGTGACGGTATCGCAATTCTACCTGAAGTTGGTCAATTATACGCACCTGCTGATGGTAAAATAACATTAGTTTTTCCAACAGGACACGCAGTTGGTATGGTGACAGACGATGGCGCCGAAATTTTAATGCATATCGGAATGGATACAGTTGAATTAGAAGGTAAGTATTTTGAAATTCAAACAGAAATTGATACCGTCGTAAAAAAAGGCGATTTATTACTTAAATTCGATATTGAAGGTATTAAACAGGCAGGATATGAAATTATTACGCCAATTATCGTGACGAACACACCAAAATATAAAAAAATTAAACCACTTGCTAAAGACCAGTCAGAAATAATTGTTGGTACTGATTTATTAGATTTAGAAATTAATTCAGGAGGTCAATAAGATGACAAAATCAAATTTTCCAGATAACTTTTTATGGGGTGGCGCAACGGCCGCTAATCAATTTGAAGGGGCCTATGATGTTGATGGTAAGGGCCTGTCATTAGTAGATATATTACCAGACGCACACCATGGTCGCTGGGATTATTTATTTAATGTAAAAGAAGCGATGCAGATGAAAGAAGATTTTTATCCTAGTCATGAATCTGTTGATTTTTATCATCATTATGAAGAAGATTTACGATTAATGGCAGAAATGGGTTTCAAAACCTTCAGAATGTCAATTAGTTGGCCACGGATATTTCCACAAGGTGATGAAAAAGAACCAAACGAAAAAGGGCTAGAATTCTATGATAAAGTTATCGATCTTTGTAACGAATTAGGGATGGAACCGTTAGTAACAATTAACCATTTCGATACGCCGTTAGGGATGTTGAAAAAAATGAATGGTTGGGCTGACCGTCGAATGATTGATAATTACTTAAACTTTTCACGCGTCTTATTTATGCGTTATAAGGATAAGGTTAAGTATTGGTTAACATTTAACGAAATTAATATGATTTTACACATTCCGTTATTGGGCGGTGGATTAGATTTGGAAGGGATTGATAATCCTGACCAAATCAAATATCAAGCGGCACATCATCAATTAGTTGCCTCTGCGCTTGCGACAAAATTAGCACACGAAATTAATCCTGATTTTAAGATAGGGTGTATGTTAGCGGCTGGGGTTACCTATCCCAATACACCTAATCCAAAAGATGTATTTGAAGCAATGACAAAGGATCGGGAAGGATACTTCTTTATTGATGTTCAGTCACGTGGCTACTACCCAAGTTATTCGGCAAGATTATTTAAAGATATGGGTATAGAAATTAAAATGGCAGATACCGACGAAAAAGATTTATTAGAAAATACAGTTGATTTCATTTCATTTAGCTATTATTCATCAAGATTAGCAAGCGCTGATCCTGAGATGACTGATAAAACAGCAGCAAATGTCTTTGATAGCTTAAAAAATCCTTACTTAAAGACAAGCGAATGGGGCTGGCAAACAGATGGCCTTGGTTTGAGAACAACGATGAATCAAATTTATGATCGTTATCAGAAACCATTATTTGTTGTTGAAAATGGATTAGGTGCAAAAGATGTTGTGGAAGAAGGCAATAAAATTCATGATGATTATCGCATTTCTTATCTAAGTGAAAATATTGAAGCAATGGGTGAGGCGATTGCAGACGGGGTTTCTTGTCTAGGTTACACATCATGGGGCTGTATCGATTTAATTAGCGCAGGCTCAGGCGAAATGGCGAAACGCTATGGTTACATTTACGTAGATCGAGATAACGAAGGTAACGGGACGCTAAATCGATTGAAAAAAGATTCGTTCTATTGGTATCAAAATGTTATTAAAACAAATGGTGTCGAATTATAAACTGGAAAAATTGAAGATATAAAATTTCGATGCGATTTAAAATACTGTTTAAGCAATGATTGTTTGCTTAAACAGTATTTTTTTATTTGCGAAAGTCTTATTGCTTAGTGGAAAAATAATATTAGGTGTACAATTATCGAAATCTTAAAGATAGTTTAGAAAAGATTGGATAAAATGATGTGTTTTAGACCTTAAAAAAATTGTTAAACAAATATATATAACGTGGAAGAAGGTCTTTCCGATGAGAAAAAGGTTTAAACCTGTAAATAATGAAATGAAATGGGTAGGAATTGTTAGTATCGTGTTGTGTTTAATTGAACCATGGTTAATAGTTGTGAATTTAACGATTGGCATGTGGTTAGTGGGGACGGGTATGATTGGCATTGGAACTTATATTGAAAGACTACCCTTTTTTCAGAAAAATATTGGTTATCGTCTATGTGGTATGTTGTTATTTATATTAATTGCATTCATTAATACAATTTATATAATAGTAATTCTTCTACTGCTACAATTTCAAGGATAAAATAAATAGCACTTACAAGTTAAATATATAAAAAATAGGTTACAAAAGCTCGGCAGTATACCGAAGTCTTGTAACCTATAAGGCGGAAAATTTATTTAAGATGTCCCTGATCAGAGTCGAACTGATGACCTACCGCTTAGGAGGCGGTTGCTCTATCCAGCTGAGCTACAGAGACAAAAAGGCTGATTACTTCATTGTAAATGGCAAAAATAAATAAGTCAATTATTACTATTGTAGATTTTTAAATTCATAGTCATAATTTTCATTTACAACATGGCTAAGGTGTCAGTAGTTTCATAGATATTGATCTTTTAGTTCTAGCAATATTATATTTCTTGAGTGACAGCACAATTTTCTATTGTTATAATTAAACCATTAAATAATTTTATTTGGGAGTAAATAGCTTGATAAATAAGTTTGAATCTTTAAAAAAATATGGAACGGTATTTTGCGTTATTTTTATATTAAGTTTTTTTCTGACAGTTCCGCAGATACTTAATAATAGTTTAGTAGTTGGTGCTGATTCTCTATTCCATTTTAACCGTATCTATGATGATTATATGCAGCTTAAAACAGGTAACTTTAATTATTTTCAATCTAATTACGGTTTTCAACAAAGTGGTCGAATTGTTAATGCCTTATATGGACCAGGGTTTACTTACCTTTTAGGTGGATTACTAGGTATCGTGCATAGTTGGATTAAATTTGAAATTGTCACGTCATTCATAATTTTCTTTATTAGTGGATTTTCAATGTATTTTCTATCTAGAGAATTGAAAGCGACTAAAAAAAATTCAGTCTTAGCTGCTAGTCTTTTTATGGGTAGTTTCTATATCACTCGATGGTCAATCTATCAGAATTTTATGATATGGGGCGTTATGTTGATGCCTTTGATTGTCATTCTTGGGCTTAAAATGATTAAAAATAATGCTAAGGATTTAAAAGTACTACCTTTAGCATTAGCAGTTTCAGTGCTAATCCAAATTCACGTCTTAAGCGCCTTAATGTCAATTGGCGTTTTAGTTGTATTCTTTTTCATTGGCTTTATTCAAACTAACCAGAAATTACAACTTTTATTAAAATGTTTTCTAGCCAGTTTACTGGCGTTAGTTCTGACCTTTAATGTTTGGGGAGCTATGTTGGATGTTTTCTCAAATAATAAAATATATTCACCATTTGCCAATTCAAACATGTCTGGTTCAACCATGAACCTTTCAACTGGTAACTATAGTGGTACACAGTTTGGATTGGTTATGAGTATCATTTTTGTGTTACAAATTGTTTGGTTGTTTTCAAAAAGAAAAGAATTATCTCTAGCTAATAAGATTGTTACTATAATAGGAGCTATTTTTCTTGCTCTAACTACAAATTTATTTCCGTGGACTAGGATATCTATATTAATTCCACAGTTACAAAGTTTTTTACAGTTTCCTTATCGATTTGATAGTTTTACTACGATTCTATTAGTAGCGGGGTTCAGTGCTACAATTTCTACGTTACCTTCGCCGAATGCAAAGAAAAATTGTTCATTGTTTTTAATTGTCGGAAGTATTTTTATTTTAGGGCAATCGTATAGTGATATTCAGACTAAAAATGAAATTTGGAATTCAAATGAGTCAATTATAGCTAAAGGACATGTTACAACCCCAGATTCTTTAAGTACTGTCCAAATAAGAAATGCTTTTACTAATCGTGATTTAAAAAAAGGGTTAGAGGTAGCACAAAAATCAACTCCAGATTATTTACCTAATAATCAAGAATTAAGCAAGGATCCTTACAATGAATATAAAAATGAAATTATAATGAATAAGTCAAATATTATAAAAAGAGTGACAGATAAGGGTGATTTATCGCTTAGATGGACTGCAACAAAAATAGGAGAAACAATGTCCTTACCTATTATTGTTTATAACAATTCAAAAGTTACACTAAATGGAACTAAGCTTAATATAAAAAAGATTACCTTATCAAATATAGGTAGTCCAACGATTAAAGCAACAAAAAAAGGTATCAATAGAGTAACGCTTAGTTATCATTCAAAAATCATTACTAAACCTCGACTAATGATGGTTATTGCAGCGTGGGTGATTAGTAGCTTAGCTTTTATTACCTTTACTTATAGGGATTATAAAAATGACATTTAATATAAACAAACATATGATTTTAATATACTATATTAAGATATACTTTCTGAATTTGGGTTACAAAAACCTAATCAATAAAATAAGTAGTAGTGAAAAAGGTATAAACTAACAGAAATGCTAGTTTATACCTTTTTATGTGATCATTTATGCCCAATCCCCATTACGGAAAACGGGTACTGTACTGCCATCCTCACGAAGCCCATCAATTGACATGTCAGATGAGCCGACCATGAAGTCAACGTGCGTTTGGCTTAAATTTAAACCAGCAGCGGCTAATTCAGTATCGTTCATTTTAGTACCATCCTTAATAGAGAAGGGATAAGCGGAGCCAAGCGCTAAATGGTCACTGGCATTTTCATCGAATAATGTATTAAAGAACGTTATTCCTGATTGTGAAATTGGAGAAGGGTCTGGAACTAAAGCAACTTCACCCAATGATTTTGCGCCATCATCAGTCTCTAGTAAGTGCTGTAAAACTTCTTCACCTTGTTCAGCAGTTGCTTTAACAACCTTACCTGCTTCAAAAGTAAATTTCATACCACTCAAAGTAGTTCCTGCGTAGCTTAATGGTTTTGTTGAAGAAATGTAACCATCAATACGTCTAGAATCAGGTGCGGTGAAAACTTCTTCGGTAGGCATGTTAGCCATGAATTCATGACCTTGTGCATCAAATGAACCGGCGCCTTCCCACAAATGATTTTTAGGGAGACCGATGACGATATCTGTCCCTGGGGCAACATAATGTAAAGCAGAAAATTGTTCTTTATTTAATTCTTCAGCTTTTGTGCGCAATGTTAAATCATGTTGATGCCATGCTTCAATTGGATCTTCATGATCAATACGTGTTGTTTTAAAAATTTCTTCCCAAAGTCGTGAAACAGCAAGTTCGCCTTTTAATTCAGGAAAAACGAGTTCAGCCCAAGCAGTATCTGCGGCAGCGACTACAGTCCAACTAACGTCATTATTTTGAGTTGCTTTACGTAATGGACGTAGAGCTTGACCCATAGCTTTTTGGCGTGAGGCAATCTTTTCAGAAGGGATACCAGCAAAGGCATCAGGATCATCTGACATGACTGAGATGCGAGATGCTTTTTTAGCAACCCAATCTTCAACTTCTGAGGTTGCATAACCAGGAACGTCGACTAAACGGTCTAGTGGAGCAAATTCAAGGAATGATTTCGAGACATGACTATCTGCCCATTTAACGATAACTTCACTTGCGCCAGCAGCATAAGCTTCATTGACGATTAAATGAGCTAATTTTTGTTGGGTTACGGAAATTTGTAGGACGATTGTTTGGCCTTTTGAGACGTTAACACCGACTTTGACGATTAATTCAGCATATTTTTTAAGTTGATCTTCAAAATTTATTTTTGACATAGAAAGACCTCCAAATTTATTTATGAAATAATGATAACATATTAATGAGAAAATGATTAATAATTAGGCTATTAAATTTTTGTTAACAAAATCAGAATTTTGTCTTTTCTTTGGTATAATAGTAACTAATATAATCATTGAGGAGGCCAATTATGAAAAAAGTAAAAGTGATGACTGTTTTTGGGACGCGTCCAGAAGCAATAAAAATGGCACCTGTTGTCTTAGAGTTAAAAGAACGTACGACGGAGTTTGAAACAGTAACTGTCGTAACAGCACAACATCGCCAAATGTTGGACCAAGTCTTAGAGATATTTAAAATAACGCCAGATTATGATTTGAATGTGATGCACGCTAACCAGACATTAAGTGATACAACTCGAAATGTTTTACAAAAATTAGATGATGTTATTAAAGTAGAGCAGCCTGATATTATTTTAGTTCATGGTGATACAACAACAACATTCGCCGCTAGTATTTCAGCTTTTTATAATCAAGTGGCAATTGGACACGTTGAAGCGGGATTACGGACTTGGGATAAGTATTCACCGTTTCCAGAAGAAATGAACCGTCAACTAACAGATGTACTGGCAGATATGTACTTTGCCCCAACTTCGCAAAGCGAAACTAATCTGTTATTAGAAAATCATCCAAAAGAAAATATTTTTGTAACAGGTAACACAGCCATCGATGCTTTAAAACAAACAGTTCAAAAAGAGTATGACCATGATGTTCTATCAGAAGTAAATCCTGCGAATAAAATGATTTTACTCACGATGCATCGTCGTGAAAACCAAGGTGCACCTATGCGTCGTGTTTTCGAAGTGATTAAATCTGTCGTTAAAGATCAGCCAGATGTTGAAGTCGTTTATCCGGTTCATTTAAATCCAGTTGTTAAAGATTTAGCCGAAGAAGTCTTAGGTGGAGAACAGCGCGTTCATCTAATTGAACCGCTTGATGTGGTTGATTTTCATAATATCGCTGCAAAAAGTTACTTTATTATGACGGATTCAGGTGGTGTTCAAGAAGAGGCGCCATCATTAGGAAAACCAGTTCTTGTTTTACGTGATAACACAGAACGTCCGGAAGGCGTGAAGGCGGGTACATTGAAGTTAGTTGGAACTGACCCTGTGAAAGTCAAAGAAACCATGCTATCATTAATAACTAATAAGACAGAGTACGAACGAATGGCAAATGCTAAAAATCCTTATGGAGATGGGCAAGCAGCTAAACGAATATTAGATGCCGTTGCTTATCGATTTGGAGATAGTCAGCAAGAACCTGAACGTTTCGAATAAATGGAGGATTTCTAAAGCATGAGCAAAAGAACAAAACGTCCCATTATTATTGGTGTAACAGGTGGTACTGGTAGCGGTAAGACGACGGTTAGTAATGCTATTTATTCACAATTAGCTGGCGAATCAATCATGATTTTACAACAAGATACTTATTATAATGATCAAGCTGAAATGAGTATGGAAGAACGTAAAGCAGTGAACTATGATCATCCACTCGCGTTTGACAACGAACAGATGATTAGTGATTTGGAACAATTGTTGGATAATGAAGCAATTGATATGCCTGTTTATGATTACACACAGTTTACTCGTTCAAGTGAGACGATCAGAACAGAACCTCAAGATGTTATCATTGTTGAAGGAATTCTAATTCTAGGGGACGAAAAGCTCAGAAGTTTAATGGATATTAAAGTTTTTGTTGATACAGATGATGATTTACGTATTATTCGCCGTATCACACGTGATATGAAGGAACGTGGTCGCTCATTACAATCAGTTATTGATCAATACGTTAAAACGGTTAAACCAATGTATAATCAATTCATTGAACCAACGAAACGCTATGCGGATATTATTGTGCCAGAAGGTGGCGCAAATACAGTTGCTATTGATTTATTGTCAACTAAAGTCCGTGACATTTTACAACAAGACTAGCTAAAAAATCTCATACCAAAAAGTCCCCAAAAGTCTCATGACTTTTGGGGACTTTTTGGTATGAAAAAACTGTTGTTGGTAATAGCTTTTACGCTATTACCAACAACAGTTAGAGTGGACTTGTCATTTATGAACACTATTTTTGTCTAGTTTTCTATTTATAAAATGGAGTGTTATCATCGATAAAATACTAATAATCCAAGTTAAAATGACGAAAAACAAACGCCATGTAGTGATCATTTCCGATTGATATCTAAGCACTACACGATTACTCCCTTTTTTTGTTGCCTTAACAGTAGGGACACCTAATGCAGATAGAGATAATCGGTGTAATTGACTTCCATTTAAGGAGAGCTCTGAATTATTATAAACGACAATAGGAAGTGCGATGGATTCACCTTTTTTTGTCGCATGCCATTTAAGGATTAAATCACCATTTTTTGTAACAGTCTTAGTGATATTAGGACGATTCCTAACAATATCTTTCTTGTATTCTTTTTTATTATATGTTGTCTTTTGTTCTTGATTATTTGGTAAATAATCTGGGGCTATTTTTTTAACCACCTTTAATCCTTTTGATAAATCAGAACTAGTAAAATTAGTTCTAATTTGATCACTCGTTAGATGATTTGAAACGACAACGCTCCCTTTATAAATAAGAGGATCATTGGAATTCCAGAGCTTATTTTGCTGTTGAATATCAATATATGATTGACCTAAAATAAAAAGACTACTAATGATTAAAAATAACTCGCCAAACTTTTTAGGCTTAAATGAAGGTAGCTCAGAAAGAGAGTTGCCAAAACCAGCAAGTAATAAGACAGTTGCAAAACCATAAAAGCGGTAAGGAAATTGTAAAAAACTTCGAAGCTGTGGTATTAGATTCGATATTGTCGTCCAAGGAACAAGATTTGTTGATAACAGGAGAAATAAGGCTCCTAATAGTGTCATTAGCTTATTAGAAAGTGATACTTGTGACCACCTAGAAAATAGTAAAACAAATTGTAAAATGAAAATAACGCTCATAAATAGTCCTATAGATGAAGCGCTATAGCTAGTTGTTGAAAAACGCATTGTAGCACTAGCCATATCTAAGTGAGTGTAAGGCGAGTACAGCGTATTTCTTGTGAAAATTTCTAGCATAGCGCCCCAAACATTAAAGGTTAGAACAATAGTTAGAAGGGCCGCTAAGAAACATTTTGATAAAAGCTGTAATTTTTGATTTGTCTTGTAAAAACCGACAACAAAGAAGATAAAGATGACGCCAACCGACATTAAGGCACTTAAGACATGAATTTGAATAAGCGCTGAAATCAATAATGCTAAT
This sequence comes from Dellaglioa sp. CoH-57-MRSF-22, assembly GCF_056781895.1. The sequence goes on from NZ_JBXAXT010000003.1 coordinate 110,426, forward strand.
GGTAGTACTTTTAAATCCTTAGCATTATTTTTAATCATTTTAAGCCCGAGGATGACAATTAAGGGCATTAGCATAACGCCCCAAGACATAAAATTCTGGTTAATTGACCAACGGGTAACGTAAAAACTCCCCATAAATAGACTAGCAATCAATAATGAAATTTTCTTAGAGGATTGAAGCTCTCTAGATAGAAAATACATTGAGTAACCACTAATAAAGAAAATTAAAAAGGAGGTTATGATTTGAAATAAAATCCAATTATGAACAATTAAGAGTAAGATACCTAACAGATAAGCAAAACCTGGTCCATATAAGGCGTTAATAATGCGACCACTCTGTAAAAAACCATAGTTAGTTTGAAAATAACTAAAGTTACCTGTTTTAAATTGGATATAGGTATCGTAAATACGATTGAAATGAAAAAGCGAGTCACCACCTAAGACTAGACTGTGGTTGATTATTTGTGGAAGAACTAAAAATAAACTAATCAAAAAGATGGTTGTAAATACGATTAAACGATTTTTAAGATAACTGACTTTATTTAACAAGATAGTAAACCCCTAATAGATTTATTTAGTAGATGAGGTCATAATAATATCATTTATGTCTAATTAAAGTCTTCTTAAACGTCTCCAAATTAGAGGTGTTAAACTATAACTCCCCCAAACAATGAGGCCAAAAACACTTAAAAGAAAACCAGTTGATAAGCCAGGTGTTTGATAACTATAAATGATATGATGAGTTCCTTTTTTTAATTTTAAGCCAATAAAAGCGCTATTTGTTTTAATAACGGGCACGCTATGACCATTATCAGTCGCTGTCCAACCTGTAGAGTAAGGGATAGATGATGTTAGGATACCTAATTTATTTGTTGTTATTTTGCCACTAACTCTATTTGTAGCAAATTTTAATGAATTTAATTTATTTTTCTGGATTTTTTTAACATCATTTGTGTAAGTTTGACCAAGCGGAACGGCAGTAATTTTAAGGTTGAATGAGTAAGTCCCTGAATTTGATAAAAGTAAATCCAAACTTTTGGGCATTTGTTTTTGATAGCCCATATTTAGGGTAGCATCAGATAAAACTTTAAAGAAAGAAAGATTTTCAATACCCAATTGCTCAATCGTATTAGTCGTTAAATTAGATTTAACCCCGATCGAATAGCCTGTATTGGAAGAACCTGTCGTCAGTTGCTTCCTAAGCGATTTCTGTGCTGACCGGGGACCATTCGTATCTAATAACTGGTTATCTGGTTTCGTAGTATTATTAAAAATAGCCATATTCACTTGTTCTTTAGAGGACAGTGATTGGTGCTTAATGTTAGTTAATGAAAGATGCAATTCAGAATTTTGATATTTTTTTGCGTTCTTAATGTCAATCTGATAGCTATCTGAAACAGGATTATTACGATAGTGATTATTGGTAATACGTGTTTTTGTTTCGTTAGGTTCTCCGGCGTTCACTGTTTTTACAATTGTATAGGCAACGTTTTCAGTATCAAATGTTGATTGTTTCTGGTTAAATCCGGATGTATCCGCGATACTAACGGCTTTAGCTAATTGACGTTCTTGATCAGAAGCGGATAATTTAGCAGTTTTTTGATTTGAAGTGACATCAGATTGCCAATAAATTAATGGAAAATTATTCTTAGTTTCATAAAGATTGGTTTTCTCAGGTTTATTTTTATTTTCAGATTTAGTTTTGAGTAATGTATAACCATAGGGGATCTTTGACTCATTTGGCTCATTTGAATGAGTAAAGAGATACTTAACGCCAAAAAAGTTATTAGCGATTGTTCGATCATCAAAATTTTCAATCGGAATATTATTGTTATATTGAGCATTTTGTAACCTGTTTGAAAATACTCCGACTGCGCCATTTTGAATCGAGTAGTATGAGTTAATTAAATTTAAATCATTATTTAAATTATTTCGTAACATGTAGTTAGAACCAAAGTTATAATTTTGGCTAATCGTTGAAACACGAAATGAGTTAGATTTAGGAAGAGAATTATCTAATCCATCAAATAGATTAGATGATAGTTTCTGGTAACTACCAGAGGGCATTAAAGTCTTACTATAAAAGTTAGTGAAAGGTGATGCAAAAGAAACCCCAGTAAAGATCAAGTTCACTAGGATAAGACCGAATATGATTCGACCAGAATTTTTATTTTGACGGTAAAGTAAGATTGCGACAAAAAAAGAAATTAAAAAGATAACAGGAATGAAAATTTCTGTCGTCCCATTAATATAAAAGGGTAATGATACTAAAAGTAAATAGATACCAAGACAAATACTGAGGTATTTAATTTCAGGCAACGTTATTTTTTTGAGAGAATCAATGAAGAAGGCACTTCCAAGTGAAATGGGAACAAATAATAATAGAATCCAACGATTAGAAGGGGCTTGAAAACCATTAAACATCGCACCAAACATTGGGAATAGTAACATAATCAACCCAATTGAAAGACTCGTTGTCATTAGTGGGTAGTGTTTCCAATGGTAAAACAGATGGAATAATGCTAGAACAGCTAAACTACTAAAGCCAAATTTAACCCAGAAAGAAGATACTCCGCCAGCAAGTAATTGAGCAGGTAAATTAATGTAGTAATAAGCGGGGAAAGAGGTCAAACCATTTGCGAATAGACCACCTGACCGAGTTGAACTAAAGACCGCAAGAATTGACGGTAGCATGATAAAGGCAGAAATCAGTAAACTGATGACTGTACTGATTAAAAAAGTGCCCGCTGTTTTAAAGAAACTGAGATTTTTTCGATAATAATAAATGAAACGTAGTACTAAATATACAAAAGCACCGATGCCTAAGACTATGGCGAAGTAAAAGTTACTGATAAACATCCATGAAAAAGCAAAAATGAAGAAATGTGGTTTAAACCCTTGTAAAATTTTTTCTATTCCGACAATTATAAGTGGAAAAAGAATGAATGGTGTTAGGAAAAAAGGTTGCATTAGGGATGAATAAAGTGAAAAAGAAGTGAAGGTATAAATGATTGCCCCACCTAAGATCGCGCTATTCGTTAATTTAAAGTGTCTCGCAAAGAAGATAAATGATAGCCCCACGCAAAATAACCTCAAAATGAGTGTGAGCTGGTAAATAGTCACAACGGCACTTGAGGGAAATAATAGCGTAATATAGGCGAATACGTCTCCAATAACGTAATAAGCAAATGTTTGAAATTGATCTGCGCCAAGCCCTAATTTCCAAGACCACATTTGGAGTGGTTGAAAGGGATGGTTGATGAATTCACCAAGTAGTTGACGATAATTTTCTAATACAGGTAGATGCTGTTCAGCAGGATCATGACTTTGAATTAAAGAGTATCCAGCTAGTTTGTAAGTTCCAAAAATAAGAACAGCTAAAATTGCAAAAATGATAATGTAATAAAGATAGGTCATTTTTGATTTTTTTAGATCGAAACGAAACTTCTGCATAGCTGGAATCCCCCTATAATTAATCCTTTTTTGAACTGAAGACGTCTGATTCTTTAATAATATAGACGGGTCTGTTTTTGACTTCTAAGAAAATTTTACCTAAGTATTTACCAAGAATCCCAATACAAAACAATTGAATGCCACCCATCATTAAGATAACTGAAATCGTTGATGGCCAGCCAGCTGTTGGATCACCATAGAGTAACGCTCTAATAATAATAAAGATAATTGCAAAAAGAGAGCCAACAAATGATAGGAAACCAACAAATGTTGCAATTGAAAGAGGTACTTCTGAAAAGGCTATGATACCGTCTAATGAATATTTGAATAAGCCCCAGAAATTCCAACTTGTTTTACCAGCAACACGTTCTTGATTTGTGTATTCTAAGTATTCCGTATTAAAACCAACCCAACTGAAGATACCTTTTGAAAAACGATTGTATTCTGACATTGATAAGACAGCATCAACCATTTGACGGGTCATTAAGCGATAATCGCGGGCACCATTAACAATCTCAGTATCTGAGATGCGATTTATTAATTTGTAGAAAAGAGTAGCGAATGCAGAGCGAATCACAGGTTCACCTTGACGAGTTGTCCGACGTGTCCCCACACAGTCGTAGTCATTTTCTGGATCTTCTAAAATAGCTAACATCTTAGGCAAAAAGCTGGTTGGATCTTGTAAATCAACGTCCATAACAGTTACGTAATCGCCAGTCGCTTTTTGTAAGCCACAATATAAAGCAGCTTCTTTTCCAAAATTTCGTGAAAATGAAGCATAATGGACTGTTGCTGGATGATCTTTTTGTAATTGGCGCATTTCTTTGAGGCTGTTATCAGATGAACCATCATTAATAAACCAATATTCTAATCGGATATCTGGTAAATTGATAGACTCCTTTTCAACCGCATCAAAAAAAAGCGGAATAGATTCTTGTTCGTTGTAACATGGCACAACGATTGAAAGAACTTTGGTTGTCATAAATAAAGTGCCCCCTAGGATGAATTTACTGAATTTTATTTTATGATTTTTTGAAAATAAATAACTTACTAAAAATATAATTAATTAAAACGATGAAAATTTGATCAAATAACTTAACGAGTGATGCATCTAAGTGTAAAACAGAAACACCAATTGTCATAATTAATTGATCAATGACTAATGATAGAAGTCTAAAGCCAAAGAAAGATAAAACTTCACGTATTAAACCTGAAACATGAGTGTTCTTTGAGCCAAATACCCAAAGCTTATTAGTGACGAATGCAAAAACAACCGAAACAAACCATGCAATTACGTTTGCAAATTGATAATTTACACTAAGGTATGATTGGAAAACAACAAAAGTAACGATGTTAATTAGGGTTGTTAGACCACCAAAAATTAAATACGAAATTAGGGCATAATGTTTATGAAATAATTCATTTATTTTATTCATGACTAGTTTTCACTGCTAGTTACTTTATCAAATAGCTCTTTAGCAAAAGCTTCTAATTTAGTGATATCTTCTTCTTCAGGTGCTAAATCGATTTTTAGATTAGCTGAACCCTTTGTTGCGCCTGCTTCTTCGAAAGCTGAACCAAACTTATCAACAGCAGTTCCAAAAAACTCACCATAAAATGTATCGCCAGAACCGGCAACACCGAATAATTTACCGGTTAAATCAAGCTCCTGTAAGTCTTCATAAAAGTCCATGCCTTCATCAGGAAGTGAGCCTTCGTCATAAGTATAAGGAACGACAACGCTGATATCGAAGTTAGTTAAATCAGATGCATCTGATTGTGAGATTTCTTCCATCTCAACTGTTGCACCTAAATTTTCAAATGCTTCGGTAATAATGTCAGCGATGTCTTCATTATTACCTGTAATTGTTGCAAAAATAACTTTAGCTGAAACCAAACTAAATTCCTTCTTCCATATTAAAATAGTAGTTAAAGTATATCAGATAAAAAAACGATTGTGAAAGGAATTGAGTATCTCGTAACAAATTCTATACAATTGCGGTATAATAGTTGAGAAGAATTATTTATTATAGGAGGAAACAAATTAAATGATCACATTAAAATCAGAACGCGAAATTGAAGAAATGCGTGCTTCAGGTGCTATTATTGCAGGGATGCATAAGGGATTACGAGATATTATAAAACCAGGTATTTCTAGTTGGGAAATTGAAACTTTCTCACGTAAGTATATTGAAAGCCATGGTGGTGTTGCTGAACAAATTGGCTTTGAAGGCTATAAATATGCGACTTGTGTCAGCATTAATGATGAAATTTGTCATGCTTTCCCACGTAAAGGGTTAATTTTAAAAGATAATGATTTAGTTAAAGTAGATACAGTTGTTAGTTTACATGGCGCAATGAGCGATTCTTGTTGGAGTTATGTTGTTGGTGAATCTACACCAGAAATTGATAAATTAATGGCAGTAACGCATAAAGCCCTTTACTTAGGAATTGATCAAGCCGTTATTGGTAACCGTATTGGTGATATTGGTCATGCTATCCAAACTTATACTGAAGACCAAATGGGCTATGGTGATGTTCGCGAATACGTTGGACATGGCATTGGACCTACCATGCATGAAAGTCCTTCCGTACCTCATTATGGTCAAGCTGGTAAAGGATTACGTCTTAAAGAAGGGATGACAATTACTATTGAACCCATGATTAATATTGGCGGTTGGGAATCAGAAAGTGATGATCCTAACGGTTGGACAACAAGAACTGCTGACGGTAGTTTGTCGTGTCAATATGAACATGTTATTGTTATCACAAAAGATGGTCCTAAGATTTTAACCTCTCAAGATCCAGAATTTGATGCGAAATATTTATAAAATAGATAGCTACAATGAACTGCTAACTTAATTGTTTAGCAGTTTTTTTGTATAATGTAGCGGATTCATGATAGAATTGTAATATTCGTAGAGTTTGAGATAAATTAATGGGATTTTGTATATCGTATAAAGAAAAAAAGGAGAAGTTAATTATGAAAGTTAGAAAAGCAATTATACCTGCAGCAGGTTTGGGAACTAGATTTTTACCAGCAACAAAAGCAATGGCTAAAGAAATGTTACCTATCGTGGATAAACCAACGATACAGTACATTGTTGAAGAAGCTAAAGCAGCAGGGATTGAAGATATTTTAATTGTTACGGGTAAAGGGAAACGCCCAATTGAAGATCATTTTGATTCAGTACCTGAATTGGAAGCTAATCTTAAAGCTAAAGGTAAATTAGAACAATTAAAAATGGTTGAGCAAACAACTGATATTAATTTGTTCTTTATTCGCCAGTCACATCCTAGAGGTTTAGGGGATGCTGTTTTAATGGCTAAAGACTTTGTTGGTGATGAACCCTTTGTTGTTATGTTGGGTGATGATATCATGCAAGATAAGGTACCATTAACAAAACAATTGATGGATCGCTATGAAGAAACACATGCTTCAACATTGGCTGTAATGGAAGTCCCACATAAAGAAGTATCAAAATATGGGGTTATTGCACCACAAAGTGAAGTGTCAAAAGGGCTATATGATGTTGAAAAATTTGTTGAAAAACCAGCTGTTGATGAAGCACCAAGTGATTTAGCTATTATTGGTCGTTACTTGTTAACACCAGAAATCTTCGGGATGTTAGAAACACAAGAACCTGGTGAAGGTAATGAAGTCCAATTGACTGATGCTATTGATCGTTTAAATAAAGTGCAACGTGTATTCGCGCATGAATTTAAAGGTGATCGTTATGATGTTGGAAATAAATTCGGTTATTTAAAAACAAGTATTGATTTTGGTTTGAAACATCCAGAAGTTAAGGATGAACTTAGAGAATACATTAAAGAGTTATCTAAAAAATTATAATAAAATTAGAAGATTGGGCTGATTTTAAATGCTCAATCTATTTTTTTGTCTAAATGTGATACAATTTATTCTTATATAGATGTATTTCGCGGAGGAATCGTATGAAAAGTAAGTTCGTTCAGTTTATTAAAATATTTAAAACACAATTTATTAATGCCGATGTTAGTAATTCTTCGGTTATTATTGCGTACTATACGTTATTATCGATTTTTCCAGCAATTATTTTTATTGGTAATTTAATACCAATGCTTCATTTAAAGGTGTCCGTTATTTTAGAATATGTAAAAGTTGTGATGCCATCCGCGATATATAGCATTTTAGCACCGTTTATTGAATCGTTTCTGAAAAATGGAAATGGTGGATTATTGTCAATTGGTGCTGTCGTAACGTTATGGACGACAAGTAAGGGGATTAATGCATTGAAGAAAAGTTTCAACCATGCCTATAGTGTTGAAACGAAGCAAAATCCAATTGTTGGGCGAATTGTATCGTTTGTGTTAACGATTGGGTTAGTTATCTCCTTAGGTGCTATTATTTTGTTCTTTGGGTTCAGTCAAATAGTAGTTGAGGTGTTGACACCCATTTTACATTTGCCGGGAGAATTTTTAACTGTGATTACCACGGTTAAATGGCCTGTCGCCTTAATCGGTATTTTTATTATTATTTTATTACTTTATCGGATATTACCTAGTGCAAGACTTAGGTTCAGGGCAGTTTTACCAGGGGCAATTTTGACAACCATTGGGTGGATTTTATTGACCCAAGTATTTTCGATATACGTGCAGTATTTCGGTGGCGCTTTTAGTAGTTATGGTGCAATCGGAACAGTAATGATTATGTTATTCTGGCTGGATTTTGGGGCATGGATAATCATGCTAGGTGCTGTTCTTAATGCATCGATTGCTATTGTTCGACATGGTGAAGTTGAAGCACAATCTATTCAGCTAAATAGCTTATTTAAGCAATATAAAAGTCGATTTAGTAAGAAAAAATAAAATATTATAAATCGTTAGGGGAGGTAAGTTAATTGAAAAATAAGTCGATTAATTTAAAAAATCATGTCGGTGTATTTATTGTTATGTTTAGTGTGAGCTTGTTTTTAGTCTTACCTCAGATACTCGCACATAGTTTAGTTTTAGGTTCTGATTCTTTATTTCATTTTAATCGTATTTACGATATCTATATGCAATTTAAAACAGGCAATTTTAACTATTTCCAAACAAATTACGGGTTTCAACAAAGTGGTCGGATTATCAATGCTGTGTATGGGCCTGGATTTGCTTATCTGCTAGGTGGGTTGCTACTACTCGTACATAGTTGGTTTAATTTTCAGGTTATTTCTTCTTTTTTAATTTTCTTTATTAGTGGTTACTCAATGTATTTACTAGCTAAAGAAATAACTTCGACCAAAGATATCTCACTATTAATGGCTGTTCTTTTTATGGGTAGCTTGTGGATTGCGCGATGGTCAACTGAGCAAAATTTTATGGCTTGGGGTATCATGCTAGTGCCACTAGTTGTTTTAATGGGTGTTAAAATGATCAAAAATAACGCAGAAGGATTGCGAATTCTACCCTTAGCGTTAACCATGTCGGTAATGATACAGGTACATGTTTTAAGTGCCTTGATGTCGATTGGTGTCCTATTCGTTTTTTTTATAGTTGGTTTTATTCAAACGAATCAAAAATCGAAACTATTATTAACCTGTTTTTGGGCGGGGTTATTATCGTTAGTTCTGACATTTAATGTTTGGGGTGCCATGTTAGATGTTTTCGCAAACAATAAATTATACGCACCGCACGTTAATGTGATGATGTCCAATTCAACTATGAATTTATCGATGGGGGGGCCAACGCTTACTAAAATTGGTTTGGTTATGAGCTTCATATTTGTAGTACAAATTAGTTTATTGTTTATAAAACAAGCAAAATTTACGGTTACTAATAAAGTAGTAACTAGTTTAGGTTTAGTTTTCTTAGTCTTAACGTCAAAATTAGTTCCTTGGACGGATTTAGCCCAGGTTATCCCATCAATACAAAGTTTCTTGCAATACCCACGTCGCTTTGAAGGGTTCGCTGTAGTTTTATTATTAGCGGGTTTTAGTGCAACACTATCAAGTAGTTCATTTAAAAATTATCGGAAGTATATTGATCTATTCTTAATTGTTGGAGGTCTTGTTGTCGGAGTACAATCGTATTTAGAAATTCAAAAAAGTAATGAAGCATGGCATACTAATCAGTCGATAGTTTCTCCCAATAATGTTGATATCGCAGATAATACGAGTAACGAACAGATTACCAAAGCATTTATGAGTTCAAATCTAGATGATGGTTTAAAGTTGATTACCAAGGCATCGCCAGACTATTTACCTAATAATCGAGTATTAAGTGAACGTCCTTATCATGATTATCGATTAGACATGAAAAAAAATAAAGATGAAGTAAGTAAAACGATTAATAGTGAAGGAAAGTTAAGTCTGAGTTGGAACGCAACAAAAAAAGGAAATGAGATTTCTTTACCCGCGATAGTCTATAATAATTCAACTGTTCAATTAAATGGTAATAGCCTTGATCCTAAAAAAATGACCTTGTCAACTATGGGTAGTCCAACCGTTAAAGCAACTAAAATAGGTACAAATAGGTTAGTCATTGGTTATCATACGAAAATAATAACAAGAATTAGTTTAATCATCGTTCTAGCCACTTGGATAATTAGTTGCGTTAGTGCTGTTTTTATAAAAATCACTGATTATAAAAAAGAAATTAAGTTATGATATAGTTTTAACAAGTAATAGGGACTTCAAAAAGAGAACATAATTAATGATGTTCTTTTTCTGTATTAAAAATGAAATATAATACTTTTAAATATAACGTATAATTAAAAGTGTAGAGCACTACAACTTTGAAAGCGTGGTCAAAATGTTTAGAATATCATATCAGTTGACAATAAGATTAAACAATGATTAGACAAACGATTTTAAGTTTCATTTAAGTCTGGTAACATGTATAATAAATTATTGTGTCATTGTATACATCTAAAAAATTTAGGGGTAATTAATTATGAGTGAAGATAATATTAAACACCAAGGTAGCCACAAGAAGCATCATCATAAAAAGAAAAAAATGAGTACACTGAAAAAATGGGGGATTGGTGTCGGAATCGTCGTTGCCGCACTATTGGTTATTGGTGGTGTGTTGATGGCGAAGGTTTATCTAGATGCAAAAGACGTTGTAGATAATACATATCAAAAAGTAAATGTTAAAAGTAAACGAACAACCGGGAGTGTCTCTCTTGATAAAGAGGCGCCTTTCTCAGTTTTAATTTTGGGTGTTGATACGGGCGAAGATGGGAGAACAGATCAAGGTCGATCGGATACAATGATGGTTGCGACAATTAATCCTAAAACAAACTTGACGACATTAACGAGTTTACCTCGTGATACGAAGATTCCGATTACAGGTCACGGGACAGATAATAAATTAAATGCTGCATATGCTTATGGGGATGTTTCCTTAGCGATGGATACTATTCAAAACTATTTAAATATTCCAATTGATTACTATGTTCAGATGAATATGAAGGGCCTGGAAGAATTAACGGGTGCCGTTGGTCCAATTACGGTCAATAATCCATTTGCTTTTTCAGCGGGAAGGCATCAATACGTAAAAGGTGATATTGAGTTAACTGAAAGTAATGTTTTAGACTTTTCTAGAATGAGACATTCTGATCCTAATGGTGATTACGGGCGTCAAAAAAGACAACGCTCGGTTGTGACTGAATTAGGTAAAAAAATAGCTTCTATTGATGGTGTCACAAATTATCAAGCAATTTTGAGTGTACTTGAGAGCAATATGAAAACAAATTTGAAATTTTCTGATATGAAAAAAATAGTGACTCAGTATCGTAGTGCTATAGGCACAATTAAAGATGTTCAACTTCAAGGACAATCACAAATGATAAATGGTGTGTCGTATGAAGTTGTTCCATCAGCACAAGTAACGAAAGTATCCAACATGATCAGAAAACAATTAGACTTAGACTAGGAGAATTATATCAATGGAAGAGACAATCAATCTTGAACAAGTTTTTAGCATTTTAAAGAAACATCTTAAATTAATTATTGGGTTAATAATTGCGGGGGCACTATTAGCATTTTTTGTAACCATGTTCTTTATGACGCCAAAATATAACTCGACTGTTCAAATATTAGTTAATAGAACAGAAACTGCCAATAATGTAGGGGCTGCTTACAATACACAGCAAGCAGATGTCCAAATGATTAATACGTATAAAGACATTATTCAAAATAAAATTGTACTAGATCCTGTGAGAAAAGAAATTGCTAAAAAAGATAATTTCGTTGGTACGAGTGATGATTTAAAAAATCAGATAAGTATATCAAATCAAGAAAATTCACAGGTTTTTAGTGTAACTGTTAAAGATACTAATGCATATCGCGCGGCTGATATTGCAAACTCTGTTGCTGATACGTTTAAAAATAAAATAAAAAAAGTGATGAAAGTTAATAATGTAACAATTGTTGCTGATGCAGTTGCAAAACCTAATGCAGTATCACCTAATAAAAAGATGAATGTATTAATAGGTCTGTTACTAGGGGGGCTTATCGGAATTGGGATTGCATTCGCAATAGAACTTTTTGATAAAACAGTTAAAAACGCTGATTTTTTGACAGATCTTGGTCTTTCAAACTTAGGTATGATTAACCATATTGACGAAACTAATAAGAGTCAAGGACTTTTTGGACAATCAACACCAAGAAAAAGAAAGCATACTAATTAAAATAGATAAGGGGTTATTGAATGATGAGTTTATTAAAAAAAGATAAAAAGTTATCAACTGATAGTATTGATAACGGTGTTGGATTAATTACTGTTACTCAACCAACATCAACGATTGCAGAACAATTTAGGACTGTACGTACGAATATCCAATTTTCAAGTGTTGATAAAGAAATGAAAGTTATTATGGCGACATCATCAGGTCCATCAGAAGGCAAGTCAACAGTTATAACTAATCTTGCTGTAACATATGCTAATCAAGGACTGAAAGTATTGTTAATTGATGCCGATATGCGTAGACCAACTGCGCATCAAACTTTTGGTTTGAGTAATGAAACCGGGCTTACAAATTGTTTGACTGAAAAAAGTATTGATGTTGCAAAAGCAGTTGAAGAAACACCAATTGAAAATTTATATGTTATGCCTGCAGGTCCTACTCCACCGAACCCTTCAGAATTATTGAATACAAAACGGATGGATTCTTTAATTACAGCTGTCGCTGAACAAATGGATATGGTTATCATCGATACACCACCATTAATTTCTGTAACAGATGCACAAATTGTTGCAACAAAAGTTGATGGTACAATTTTAGTTGTGAGACAAGGTGTGGCAAATAAAGGTGCCGTTTTGAAAGCAAAAGAATTATTAGATACCGTTCATGCAAGAATCATTGGGACGATTTTGAATGATGTTTCAGGTAGTGATGAGTCAGGTTATTATGGTGGGTATTATGGCTATTATAAATAATAATTAAGTAGACGTAGGATAATTTAAGGAAGCAGGGATTATAGGTGACTAGGAAAAGTAAACAGGTTGTTTTAACTGGATTGGATAGTTTGATTTGGGTAGTTTCAATTTCATTATCGAGGTTATTTTTAGGGCCGTATATTAGTTTTAGTAACTCTGATTTATTGGAATTTGGGTGTATATGTTTGATTTTATACCTAATAATTGGATACTCATTAAACCTCTTTTCTAAAATTAATAGGTATGCTAGCTTTAAAGAAATAATTGCAATTTTTATTGCAATAACAATTACAGCAGTTATTAGTAATATTAGTTATTTTTTCATAAGTTCAAATTATAGTATTCGTTTTGGAATATTAACTTATTTACTGGCCCTCCTTTTTATTGGTGGCAGCCGATTTGCATGGCGCTATCTTGTTGAAAATATCTTTAATAATGAAGAATCAGAAACATTAATTACAACATTAATAGTCGGTGCAGGGGATGGCGCAGAAGCTTTAATGGAAAGAATACAAAGAGATAATGCCGACTTGAATGTTATTGGATACGTCGATAATGATATTCAAAAACAAAAAATGTGGATGATGGGTAAGAAAGTTTTGGGAACTTTCCAAGAAATTCCAATGATTGTCGAAGAATACGATGTTGAACAGGTCTCAATTGCTATTCCTTCATTAAGTCCCCATAATTACGAGGACTTGTTAGATATTTTAAATCCTCTAAAAGTTAAAATTAATCGCATGTCAAGTTTTGAAGATATGTTAGAAGACAATAGTGATTCTAGAAAAATGCATGAGATTGACGTTGTTGATTTACTGGGTCGACAAGAGATTAAACTTGATATGGCTAAGATTGAAAGCAAAATATATGGTAAAACAATTTTAGTTACAGGAGCGGGTGGCTCTATTGGTTCAGAAATTTGTCGACAGGTTAGCAAATTTGGTCCTAAACGACTAATTTTACTAGGACATGGAGAAAATTCAATTTATTTGATTCATCAAGAATTAAAAAATCTTTATGCTGGGAAAATTGAAATTGTGCCGATTATTGCGGATGTTCAAGACCGGGCACATATTTTTGACTTAATGGCACAATATAAACCAGAAATAGTCTATCATGCTGCAGCACACAAACATGTACCATTAATGGAAGCTAACCCAACTGAAGCCATTAAAAATAATGTTTATGGTACGAAAAATGTTGCTGAAGCTGCTAAGTCTGCAAATGTGAAATCATTTGTAATGATTTCAACTGATAAAGCAGTAAATCCGCCTAATATTATGGGGGCAACGAAACGTCTCGCTGAAATGATTGTAACTAGTTTGAATGAACCAGGTCATACAAAATTCGCCGTTGTTCGTTTTGGTAATGTTCTTGGTAGCCGTGGTAGTGTTGTACCACTGTTTAAGAAACAGATAGCTAAAGGTGGACCAGTTACTGTTACTGATCTTAGAATGACAAGATTCTTTATGACAATTCCTGAAGCTAGCCGTTTAGTGATTCAAGCGGGGACGCTATCTAAAGGTGGAGAACTATTTATCTTAGATATGGGTAAACCGGTTAAAATTGTTGATTTAGCACGAAAAATGATTAAATTAAGTGGATATACTGAAAACGATATTGATATTGTTGAGTCAGGTATGAGACCTGGAGAGAAACTGTATGAAGAATTATTAGTAAGTAGTGAAAAACAGCAAGAGCAAGTATTTGAAAAAATTTTCTTGGGTAAAGTAACACCATACAAGATTGATGAAATTATGAGTTTTGTTAAGAGTGTAGAGCCGTTAACTGGTACTGCTTTGAAAAAAGAAGTTATTAGATATGCACATACTCATAATGGTGAACCCTCAATTGATTCGGAAGGTATGCGTTAATGTATAAAAAATATTTTAAAAGAACAATTGATTTTGTTATTTCTTTAGTAGGCCTTGTACTTTTATCGCCTATTTTTTTAATTATCGCAATTATTGTTAAAGTCGATTCGAAAGGCCCTATTTTCTTTGTACAAAAGCGGGTAAGTATTAATAAAACCTACTTTGGTATTTTAAAATTTAGGACGATGAGAACTGATACACCTGATGTACCTACTCACTTATTGAAAGATCCGGATGCTTTCATTACTCGCTCGGGTAAAATTTTACGAAAAACGAGTCTTGACGAATTACCACAAATTATTAATATTTTAACAGGTAAGATGAGTATCGTTGGTCCTCGACCAGCACTTTGGAGTCAAGAAGATTTAATTAACGAACGTGAAAAGTACGGCGCTAATAACGTTTACCCAGGGTTAACTGGATTAGCACAAATTAGTGGGAGAGATGAATTATCTATTGCTGAGAAATCAAAAATTGATGGTGATTACGTGCAACTTTTATCTTTTTCAGAAGATTTAAAAATTTTTTTTGGAACAATTACATCAGTTTTAAAGAGTGATGGTGTAAAGGAAGGTAAGAGTGATGACTAAACGAGTTTTGATAACCGGTGCACATAGTTATATTGGAGGGGCATTTAAAAGCTGGATTAATAAATCAGAATCGGAAGATATATCAGTTGATATGATGAGCGTTCGAGATGATAAATGGAGAGGAAAAAATTTTGGTCTATATGATGTAGTACTTAATGTTGCGGGTATTGCACATGTATCTTCGGATCCGAGTATGGAGGATCAATATTATAAAGTAAATAGAGATCTCGCAATTAATTTGGCTAAAAAAGCTAAATCTGAGGGAGTGAAACAATTTATTTTTTTATCAAGTATGATAGTATATGGTGAAAAAAATGGACTACAAAATACTAATATAATTACTCGAGAGACAATAATGAACCCAATTGATTTTTATGGTGATAGTAAGCTACAGGCAGATGTAGAAATTCAAAAATTAGCAGACGATAACTTTAAAACGGTTGTTATCAGAACTCCGATGGTTTACGGACCGAATAGTAAGGGTAATTTTCCAAGGCTACTGAAGTTAGCTGAGAAATCCCTGATTTTCCCAAGTATTAACAATGAACGAAGTATGATTTATGTAGATGTATTAACAGAATTTATCAAACAGATAATTATTAATGATGCATCAGGCCTTTATTTCCCTCAAAATAAAGAATATGTTTCTACAAGCGATGTAATCAAAGTAACAAGGAAATTATTAAGAAAGAAAGTATACTTTATCTCTATTTTTAATCCGCTTATTTCTCTATTATCAAGGAAGTTTCGTGTTTTTAATAAAATATATGGTAGTAAAGTTTATGATAAAAAAATTAGCGAGTGCTCTTTCGAATATACATTAGGACTTACATTAGAAAATACGATAACGAAAATTTTAATGGAGGATAAGAAATGAAAAAAGTTTTAATCGTTGCGTCGGTTGCTTCAATGATTGAACAATTTAATATGGATAATATCAGAATATTACAAGAATTAGGATATAATGTGGAAGTTGCAACTAACTTTTATTCCGCTGGAACTATACCAGATGATATGGCTAATTCCTTAAAAAAGAAGCTTGAAGGAAAAAATATAATTTGTCATCAAATTGACTTTTTAAGAGGAATTGGTTCAATAAAAGCAAATAAAAAAGCATATAATCAGCTTGAAAAATTAGCAAGTACAACTACCTATAATTTTGTGCATTGCCATTCACCGATGGGAAGTGTATTAACTAGATTAGTTTTTAAAAATAATAAAGAAACTAAAATTGTTTATACGGCACATGGCTTTCAGTTCTTTAAGGGCGGGCCGAAAAAAGATTGGATATTATTTTATCCTATAGAACGTTACTTATCTAAATATACGGATATTTTAATAACAATCAACAATGAAGATTACTCAATTGGAAAATCTTTTGGTATAAAAGAAGTTTTACATGTGCCTGGCGTTGGAATAAAATGGGAACAATTACGAGAACAATCAACTAATATCGATGAATTGAAAACTGATTTAAAGATAAGTAAGAATAGTAAAGTGATGATTTCTGTAGGTGAATTATCTAAGCGGAAAAATCATATTGTGGGAATAGAAGCAGTAAATAAATTGAAAGATAAAATTGATATTACATATATTATATGCGGTGTTGGAGATCAAAGAGATTTATTAGAAAAAAAAGTGAAAGAGTATGGATTAGAAGAAAAGATTATTTTTACAGGTTATTCTGAAAATATTAAACAATATTTAGATATAGCAGATTTTTCTCTTTTTCCATCTAAACGAGAAGGATTAGGACTAGCGGGATTAGAAGCTATGGCTACTGGTCTTCCATTAGTAAGTACTTACTTAGGGGGGATCAAAGATTACACAGAAAATGGTATCAGCGGGTGTGTAGTGGATGATCCTACTGATATTTCCCAGTTTGTGAAAGCTATAGAAAATTTACTAGGCATCAATGATAAAGAATACGAAAAAATTGTTAAAAACAATATTGAAGTATCAAAAAAATATAGTATTAAGAATGTAAATGAAATTATGTATAGTTTATATTCTAAAATTTAAATTATGCGATGTTGTCTATAAATTGAAAGGATTCGCAATGATTAAAAACACAAAAATAGTATTGATAGCTATATATTTTGGAGAATTACCAAATTATTTTGATTTATGGTTAAAATCAGCGGAATATAATAATGAGATAGATTTTCTAATATATACTGATCAAAATATATCTACAACCATACCGAATGTTAAAATAAAAATAGTCAACTTTAAAGATATTCAAGCGAAAATAAGATCACATTATACATTTCCTATAAAAATTAATAATCCGTATAAGTTGAATGACTACAAACCGGCTTACGGTGAAATATTTGAGGAAGACATCTCGGGATATGATTGGTGGGGATTTGTGGATATTGATACTATATTTGGAGATTTAAAAAAATTTTTATCTGAGGATATACTAAAAAAATATGACAAAATAAATACTCGTGGACATTTTCAAATGTATAGAAATAATAATCAAATTAATAATGCATATAAAATTGATCATCATAAAAAAGGGACGTACAATTATAAGCAGGCATTTACAACTGATGACGCAACTCACTTTGATGAAATTTGGGGAACTGCAAAATTTATGCCCGACACAGATATGAGAATATATGATCCATATAAAGAAAAGGTCTATTATGCTGATATTTGGGTAAAAGCATTTCGATTTATAACACTTGATATTTCTGAGGGAAAACAATATCAAGTGTTTAGATGGCATGATGGGGAACTAGTAATGAATTATATTGATAACGGAAAAATTAAAACTAAAAAGATAGAATATATTCATTTACAAAAAAGAAAAATGCAAGTTGATGTTGAAATATCAAATGATGACCATAGCTTTTTAATTGTACCTAATAAGTTTATAACAGATGAAAAGTTGTCTATTGAAAATATAAAGAAATATAATGAAGGAAAATGGCCTAATGGTATCCGCAGATATTTCCAATATTATATTAAGCAATTATTTAATGGGGAGCTTAAGGCTAGAATACGAAGAATTTGGCTCTAAATATAAGATTGAAAATAGATTAACACTTTTTATCTGAATATTAAAATCACTAATAAATATTAAGGAGAACTTAGTCATGAGTGATAATTTTAAAATTGATTTTGTAGTGACATGGGTTGATGGAAATGATGATATCTGGCGGAATAAAAAAAATAAGTACGCGGGAAACAAAAATTTAAATGCGGATGAACGTTTCAGAGATTATGATATTTTTAAATGGTGGTTTGAAGGTGTAAAAAAATTTGCACCATGGGTAAACCATATTTTTTTAATTACCGACAAACAAGTTCCGAAGTTTCCATTGGACATGAAAAATCTAACAATTGTTGATCATTCTGATTTTATTCCTGAAGAATATTTACCTACTTTTAATTCGAATGTCATTGAAATGAATATTCCAAGAATTAAAAATTTATCGGAACATTTTATCGTATTTAATGACGATACGTTTATAACTAACAAGGTAGATCCAACAGATTTCTTTTCTCAAGATGGGACTCCTAAGGATGTAGGATTAATGGGACTTATTCAACCGTCGGAAGAATTTTCGTTAATACCTTTTAATAATATACTTATTATTAATAAGTGGTTCTCAAAAAATAATATTTTGAAGAAGAATTTCTTTAAAATATTTAATTGGCAATACGGGTTTCAAAATGTAAGAAATTTCTTAGTTTTACCATATAGGTCTGTTCTGGGATGGTATGAACCGCATTTGCCTAGTAGTTTATTGAAAAGTACATTTAAAGAAATATATCAAAAAGAACCAGCTTTGTTAGCCGAACTTAGTAAAAATCGTTTTCGTACTAGAAATGATGTAAATATTTGGTTGGCACGCGATTGGCAACTTTCAAAAGGGAATTTTGAACCACGTAGATTTTCGTTTGGAAAGTTTGAGAAGTTGCCAGAAGATGGAGATTTTTCAAAAATAAAGCGCGCCTTAAAATCCAAGGCAAAAATAGTTGTTATAAACGACATATCGTTACCATTGGAGAGCCTTTCAGAAACGAAAGAACAATTAAGAAAAATATTCGCTGAACACTTTAGCTAATTAGGAGGATCTAATTATGAGTGACGTTGCAATTTTAATGGCTACCTACAATGGTGAAAAATTTTTAATGGAGCAAATTGAAAGTATTAAGAATCAATCATATGGGAATTGGCACCTATTTATTAGAGATGATTTTTCGAAAGATAATACCAGTAAAATTTTAGATAATTTTAAAAGAGATCCTAAAATAACGATACTAGATAGCTCGCTAAATATTAATGAAAAGGGCCAATTAGGAAATTTTGAAATTTTAATGAATAACGTTCCAGACCAGTATGAATATGTTATGTTCTCAGATCAGGATGATGTATGGTATACAAATAAAATTGAGATATCATTAAATGAAATTAGACACCTGCCTAACGAAAAAGTACTGCCTAAGCTTGTATATACGAATTATGACGAGTTTTTTGAAGTAGTGGGGGACGGAAGTGTGAACTACAGTGGTGTAGAAAAGAAAAATAAACCAACATATCAACGTATTTTTCTACATAACTGGTTAATGGGTAATACGATGATTATTAATCGTAACTTATTAGAAATTTCAAAAAACATCCCGATAGAAGCAGTTAATCATGATGCATGGCTTGCATTAGTTGCTGGATTATATGATGGGATTGGATATATAGATAGTGCGACTGATGGTCATAGAATGCATTCATTTAATATTACAAGAGGTGCCGATGCACATAAAAAAAGTACAATTATAAAAAGTAAGTTAATTGATTTAAAAAAATA
The DNA here is from genome assembly GCF_056781895.1 of Dellaglioa sp. CoH-57-MRSF-22. The sequence continues at coordinate 130,564 of NZ_JBXAXT010000003.1, forward strand.
TAAAGTTAAATTTGATCGATTTTCCAAATTGGTTAATGAATTAGAACTACAATTTTCAAATTCGCCTATTAAAATAAAAAAAAGAATTACTATGTTGAAATATTTTGTAGAAAAGAAGGGTATCGAAGCCATAATATTTGGCAAAAAGAATGGTTTTTTTACCAATATTCACGGTCACAATACCTTACTCTATTTGGAGGAAATATTAAGGTTATTCAAAAAATAATGTTAGTATTTACATAAAATTTAATTAAAAATGGAATACAGCATAAGCAAATTTCATTAATTGTTTAAGAAATGACTATCTAGGAGTTTATATGACATATTTATTTGCAATAGTAACCAATTTCTTTTTGGATCATGTTCATGGTAAAAAAAATAATATCATTCCGTTCATTGGAATCGGAATATTAGCATGGCTAGCGGGTGCTGCTAGTAAGATGACGACGACCGATTATCCTAGTTATCTTATTAATTATGATAATAGTTCTTTAGCACCATATAATCACCAATTTGAGTGGGGCTATATGTGGCTTTCTCGAATTTTTGCGGCAAACGGAGTGACATATGCTGATTTTAGATTAATATTATTTATTGTTAGTTTTATTATTTTGACAGTTGCAATATTAAGATTTACAAAGAATTTAGGATCTTTTGTTTGGGTTTTTGCAATTTTTCCTTTTTTTAATGAGGCAACACAGGCACGTAATTTTTTTATGATTTCTATTGCTCTATTAGGGCTAAGTTTTTTACAGAAAAAAAATGTAAAAAATATTATTATTGCCATCGGATTAATCTTATTGAGCGCATCAATGCATTCATCTGGATATATATTTTTAATAATAATTCCCTTAAGCTTTTTGAGCGAAAAATATGTGAAAATTTTTGTACAATTAATTATTGGTTTTTTTGTAATTTTAACAATTGTACAATTTATTCCAGGTTTAAGTGGTTTATTGAAAAATATAATAACGAAAGTTTCATTGCATTCATCTAGGACACAATTGTTTGATAAACTGAACACAAGTTATGCTGCTGGTTCATCAAAAATAATGCTTATAGAAATAGCTTTATCATATTTTTCAATGTTAGGACTTGGATATTATTTTTTGAAAATTAATAGCCTATCAACTGAGATTAAAAATAAATTGAAATTGTTATTCTTAATTTCGTTAACTGGTCTTGTAGCACTCCCATTTTTAGTTATGTCGATACAATATCAACGGTTCCAACGTAACTCTTTCGCACCAATTATAATTGCATACGCGCTAATTAGGGAGCATAAAGATGAGATTGATAGTAGAATATTATTAAAGATTGATTTAATGATGGTGGGGATACTCTTATTAGCTGTTATAGCGTTTTATGGAGTGTTAGTACCACAAGAATTTGTTGACAGTATTCCATATTTAGTACATTGGAAATCGCTTTAGCATTGTCGTTTAAAGAAAAGTAATTAAGGAGTAAATTTTTGAAAAATATAGCTGTGATTATGTCAACGTATAATGGCGAAAAGTACGTCGAGGAACAATTAAATAGTATTATTGAGCAAAAATATAAAAATGAAGATAACATACAGATTTATGTTAGAGATGATGGTTCAACAGATAATACAATAGATATTTTAAAAAGATACGAAAATAAAAATTTGTTAAAAATAATTTATTCAAGCGGAAATATGGGTGTTAAACGTTCCTTTTTTGAATTACTTAGGGTTGTCGATGCTGATTACTATTTTTTTTCTGATCAAGATGATGTTTGGGTTTCAGATAAAATAATGCAATTTATGGATAAATTTGATTTGTTAGACAATAAAATAACACAAGCTATATTTTCAGATCTTATGATTGCTGATAAAAAGGCTGTTTCAACAAATATTAAAATGTCTAAAATGTTAGTAGGCGAAAATTATAATCATTCATTGAATGATTTATTATTCAATTTTAAAGTAACCGGAGCGGCATTAGCAATTAATAAGAAACTAAGAGATGAAGTACTTATGTTAACAGATGAAGATATTGAAAATGTAACAATGCATGATTCAATTATTGCTAAAATCAGCTCAGCAAGTGGGAATTTAACGTACATTGATAAAGTAACGGTTTACTATAGACAACATGAAAATAACGTCATCGGAATTGGTAAGAGTAATGTACACTTGTATGAAGTTTTTCGTAGATTAAAAATAAGATATAAACAATTAGGTCGGATTAAAAAGGAAAATATTGTTCTGTATGAAAGATTTTCTAATATCATTAAAAATGATACTGAAAAAAAAATGCTAGAAGATACATATAAGTTTTATGATACAAAGAATATCTTTAAAAGATATTCTTTGTATCATAAATTTCATAGTTTAATTAATACAACAGCACAAAGAATAATTATATGGTTTGTTTAATAGAGAGTGATTAGGTGGTTACTATCAATTTAATAAAAAAAAGTTTTAGGCGTAATTTTATTACGGCATATAATATGATAAAGTATATGAAAAATAAGATGAACTACGGAAATAAAAGGTATAAACAAGTAAAAATAATTGAAGAAAAAACTGATTTTATTAATAGCGTGTCATTAGTGGCAATTATTAAAAATGAAGCACTATACGTTCAAGAATGGATTGAATATCATAAAATTATTGGTATATCAAAATTTTATATTTATGATAACGAATCTACTGATAATTTAAAAGAAATTTTAGAACCGTATATTAAAAGTAAAGTGGTTGAATATATCTATTTTCCGGGTGATAAGCAACAAATACCAGCATATCTGGATGCTGTCGAGCGCTGTAAGACAGAAACAAAATGGCTATTAACACTAGATTTAGATGAATATTTAGTATTAATTGATGAAAAAAATATTGATTCTTTTTTAAATGAATTTAGTGAAAACGTTGCTCAAATTGAAATTGGTTGGGTGATGTTCGGCTCATCTAATTTGATTAAAAAATCAAATGGATTAGTTACTGAGACATTTTTAAATAGATCAAAAAATGATATTATTTTAGATTCAAAACCTATCGTAAATCCTAGATTAGTAATTGATATGAGAATACCACATTGGTATGATGTGGCCGGTAAAACGACTGATGAAAACGGAAATAGGTTATGGGGATATCCATGGACAAATGAAAAAAGACCTAAAATTGTATCAAGGGAACACGTGAGGGTTAATCATTACTATGCAAAATCACTTGAAGAATTCGAGAATAAAGTAAAAAGAGGATATGCTGATCAAAGTAATGATATAAAAGAACGTAGTTATCTTGATTTTAAGAAGCACGATATTAATGATGTCTATGATAACGGCATGTTAAAGTACACGGATAAAATTAAAACAGAAATTAAACGTGTACAAGAACTTAACAGATGAGGGTAAGTGTGATGTATGAATAATAATTCTCGAACTGGTATAGCAGCTAAAAATACATCAATCGCTGCACTATCGCAAGTAATAATGTTAGTTTTGAAGTTTGCATTGCAGACAGTATTTATTAAAACTCTTGGTGCCGATTACATGGGAATCAATGGGCTATATGCTAATGTGTTGAGTTTTCTATCCTTTGCTGAATTAGGGATTGGTGGGGCGATAACGTACTCACTGTACGATCCTCTTGCTACTAGTAATCATGGTGAAATTGCTGGTGTCATGAATTTATTTAGAAAAGTGTATAATGTGATTGGTATCGTAATTTTGATTATGGGTTTAGCATTTACTCCATTTATAACTATTTTAATGAAGGGCGGTAGTCCTGTACCATTTCCGCGAGTTATGTTTGTACTATTTTTATTAAATACGGTTGTTAGTTACTTTTTTACGTATAAACGTTCCTTATTAATTGCAAATCAAGAAGGATATAAGGATAGTTTAAATAGATTAATTTTTACGATAATGCAGACAGTATTACAAATTATCTTTTTACTTTTATTTAGACAATATGTTTGGTACTTAGTAATCCAAATAATTATAACATTGTTATCTAACTTGAGAATTTCAAAACTTGTTGATAGGGAATTTGAATTTCTTTCCGAAATGAAAACTGTTAAAGTAAATCCTAAAGTCATCAACTATATGAAGAAAAATATATTTGGGACTGTTTCTTCAAAAATTGGTACTATATTAGTTTTTGGAACGGATAATATATTAATATCGGCATTTTTAGGCGTTAGATTAGTAGGAATATATTCTAATTATATGCTGATTGTAAATAGTATTTCCAGTGTGTTGACACAAAGTATCTCTGCTGTCACAGCTGGATTAGGTAATCTAGGAGTAACGGAGGATGAAGATTATCAAGAAGTTGTGTTTTATCGTTATATGTATATAAATGCCGGTATTACATCAGTTATTGCTATAACGTTATACGCAGTTATTGAATCTTTTATTAAATTTTGGATAGGATCAAATTACGTCTTATCGAACTTTACCGTGTTACTTATTGTTATAAATTTTGTACTTGTTCAATTTAGACAGACTGTATTAAATTTTATTGGTGCACGTGGATTATTTTGGCCAATGAGATATAAATCACTACTTGAAGCTGTAGTTAATATGATAGTTTCAATTCTTTTGTTAATGACAACAAATCTCGGCATTAATGGTATATTAATTGGTACAATAGTAAGTAATATTGGAATTAATTTATGGTGGGAACCACTTATCTTATTCAAATATGGATTCAAACGTAGTATGAAAAAATATTATCTTAAATATTTTGGTTATATGGGAATAATTGGAATAGAATTAGGAATAATTTCGTATTTACTAAAAATTATTGTAATTCAAGGGATTTTCAGTATTTTGATAGCATCTGCTGTTGTATTTATTCTAGCAAGTACATTATTCTATTTCTTATTTATTAGATATGACGAAACAAATTATGTTAAAAAATTGGTTTTAAGAAGGATATTAAATAAATAATGATTTTTATTTTTAAAAGCTGTGTTAAGTAGTTATTGTAGCTACCATTTACAAAAATTAATTAGAATATTTTAGGAGGAAAAGTGTATGAAGGGAATAGTTTTAGCCGGAGGTAGTGGGACTCGTTTATATCCATTGACACGTGCATCAAGTAAACAGCTGATGCCGATTTATGATAAACCAATGATCTATTATCCAATATCAACATTAATGTTGGCAGGTATCAAGGATATTCTAATTATTTCTACTCCTGAAGATACGCCACGTTTTCAAGAATTATTGGGCAACGGTTCTGAATTAGGCATTAATTTAGAGTATGCCGTTCAACCTACACCAGATGGATTAGCAGAAGCATTCATTATTGGTGCTGATTTCATTGGTAATGATAGCGTTGCGCTCATCTTAGGTGATAATATTTATTATGGTCCAGGTATGACTAAGATGCTTGAACGGGCTGCAAATCAAACTGAGGGGGCTACCGTATTTGGTTATCAAGTGCGTGATCCCGAGCGTTTTGGTGTTGTTGAATTTGATGAGAGCCATAAAGCAATTTCGATTGTTGAAAAACCGGATCACCCTAAAAGTAATTTTGCAGTAACAGGCTTATACTTTTATGATAATTCAGTTGTTGATATAGCAAAAAATATTAAGCCGTCACCACGTGGCGAACTTGAAATTACGGATGTTAACAAGGTCTATCTTGAAAAAGGAAGACTACATGTTGAAATTATGGGACGTGGATTTGCTTGGCTTGATACAGGGACACATGCAAGTTTACTTGAAGCAGGGCAGTTTATTGAAACTGTTCAAAGAATGCAAAATATGCAAGTAGCTAATTTAGAGGAAATCGCCTATCGAATGGGTTATATTTCACGCGAACAATTAATTGATCTAGCACAACCACTCAAAAAAAATGATTATGGACAGTACATGTTACGTATCGCAGAAGAAGAGGATAAAAAGTAATGGGTAAATTAAAAGTATCAACAACAAAGTTACAAGATGTTAAGATTATTGAACCAGCAGTATTTGGTGATAATCGCGGCTTTTTTACGGAGTCATATTCAGACAAAGATTTCAAAGAAGCTGGAATAGATATTGATTTTATCCAAGATAATCATTCATTATCAACACAAGCTGGCGTTTTAAGAGGACTTCATTTTCAACGTGGAGAAGCTGCACAAACTAAATTAATTCGGGTCGTGACAGGGGCAGTACTAGATGTTATTGTCGATGTTCGAAAAGGTTCACCTACTTATAAACAGTGGGAAGGATATATTCTTTCTGCAAGTAACCATCGCCAATTATTAGTTCCTAAAGGGTATGCCCATGGATTTGTAACATTAACAGATGATGTTAATTTCCTTTATAAATGTGATGGTTACTACAATGCAGCAGCAGATGGTGGGATTTCATTTAAAACTCCTGAACTAAATATTGATTGGCCTATTGATTTTGACCAAGCAATTACATCTGAAAAAGATGCTGCACAACCAACGTTTACAGAGTTTGAAAAAGACAATCCGTTTGTGTATGGAGAAATCTAAATAGGAGAGGTGTTTTTAAATGAAAAATATTATTGTAACAGGTGGGGCCGGATTTATTGGTTCTAATTTTGTCCATTATGTGGTTAATAACCACCCAGATGTTCACATTACCGTGTTAGATAAATTAACTTATGCAGGAAATAAAGAAAATTTAGCTGGACTACCTGCTGATCGTGTTGAGCTAGTAGTGGGAGATATTACTGACGCTAAACTAGTTGATGAACTTGTTAGCAAAACAGATGCGGTAGTACATTACGCTGCAGAAAGTCACAATGATAATTCTTTAAAAGATCCATCACCTTTTATTCAAACTAATATTATCGGAACATATACATTGCTAGAAGCTTGTCGTAAATACAATGTCCGCTACCATCATGTTTCAACTGATGAAGTGTATGGAGACTTACCATTACGCGAAGATTTACCCGGTCATGGGGAAGGTGAAGGTGAAAAATTCACACCTGAAACACGTTATAATCCAAGCAGTCCATATTCATCAACAAAGGCTGGATCAGATTTATTAGTTCGTGCATGGGTGCGTTCATTCAATTTACAGGCAACAATTTCAAATTGTTCCAATAATTATGGACCATACCAACATATTGAGAAGTTTATTCCAAGACAGATTACTAATGTTTTGAGTGGAATCCGGCCTAAGTTATATGGTTCTGGTAAAAATGTTCGCGATTGGATTCATACTAATGATCATTCAAGTGCTGTCTGGGCTATTTTAAATAAGGGTCGTATTGGTGAAACTTATTTGATTGGTGCGGATGGTGAACAAGATAATAAGGCTGTTTTGGAGTTGATTTTAGAATTAATGGGTCAACCTAAAGATGCTTATGATGTCGTTAAAGATCGCCCAGGACACGATTTACGATATGCTATTGATTCATCAAAATTACGTGAAGAGCTTGGTTGGAATCCTGAATTTACTGATTTTAAATCAGGATTACAAGATACGATTGATTGGTACCGAAATAATGAAAATTGGTGGAAAGCTGAGAAAGATGCAGTTGAAGCAAATTATGCAAAAAATGGACAATAATAACTAAGAATGGACTTAAGTCCATTCTTTTTTTGAAGGAGCTAATTATGAAAATATTAATTACGGGTGTAAATGGTCAATTAGGAACAGAATTAAGTCATTTATTAGATGAAAAAAAGATTGTATATACAGGAACTGGTTCTAAAGATTTAGATATTACTGACTCAAAAGCAGTTAATAATTATTTTTTAGATAATCGCCCAGAAATTGTCTACCACTGTGCAGCTTATACAGCTGTTGATAATGCTGAAGAAGAACCTGGTAAAGCTATTAATGAACAAGTTAATGTTATAGGTACTCAGAATATTGCCACAGCAGCAGAATCTGTGGGTGCTACGTTAGTTTACATTAGTACTGATTATGTATTTGATGGGACTAATGATCAAATGTATACAGAAAAAACACCCACTGCGCCTAAAAATGAATATGGTCGGACGAAGTTAGCTGGAGAAGAAGCCGTTGCTAAAATAATGAGTAAGTATTATATTATCCGTACATCATGGGTTTTTGGCGAATATGGAAAGAACTTCGTCTATACGATGCTAAACTTAGCTAAAACTCATGATCATCTGACTGTTGTTAGTGATCAGGTTGGACGGCCAACTTGGACTAGAACGCTGGCTGATTTTATGTTATATGCAGTTCAAAAAAATATTCCTTATGGGTTATATCAGCTTTCTAATGATAATTCATGTACTTGGTATGAATTTGCTAGTGAGATTTTAAAGGATGAAGTAGTTGAAATAAGTCCAGTAACGTCTGAAGAATATCCACAAAAGGCATACCGACCTAGACATTCAGTTATGGATTTGAGTAAAGTTAAAGCAACGGGATTTGAAGTACCAAGTTGGCAAGATGCTTTACATGAATTTATGGCTAAAATTGAAGTATAGAAAAGGGGAGTTTTCTAGTGATTTGAGAAATTGAATCATTAGAAGTCACTCCTTTTTATTTTCACCCAATTTAATGCTAACATAGTACCAAGGAGATGATTCAAATGACAATACCATTAGGATTAAAGGCGGGAACTGACCCAATTCAACTCCATGATCGGTTACAACATAATCCAGATATTTTTGAATTCTATCTAAATGAATTTGATGTTTCTGGAGATGGATTAAAACGATTATCAGATGAGATTGATGAGGTGAAGGCAACTACGAAGAAGATTGTCATGCATCATCCAATGAAGGTTGGTGAACAATCTGTTGAATTAGCCGTTTCCGAAACAGCTGATCCTAGGTTATATCGTTTTGTTAGAGAAAGTACTGAGACATTGATTCAGCTCGCAAAAGATAAATCAATTCAAACCCTCATTCATGGTTCATATAATCGACAAACGCCAACAATTATTGCTGAATATCCTAATTTTGAGGTTGCGGAATCAGCGTTATTTAATCGGATGGATTATTATCAAAAATATGGACAAAATAACGTCATGTTTGAGAATTCGATTTCTGATTTATTTTATTATGGGTCTGAAGAGATGGATCAGTTTATTCTACAAAAAGGGTATCGCTTAGCATTTGATACATCGCATGCCTTTATTAAACAAGCAGGTAGTAATACTGACTTACAAGCGAGTTTGAAACGGTTAATGCCAAATATCGTCCATTATCACTTAGTCGATTCAATGGGTAAATTTCATGATAGTTTAACTTTAGGAAAAGGCAAGATTGATTGGAAGTTAGCATATCCTTTGCTTAATCCAAATGCAACGACTATTTACGAAATTGATTTAGAAAATCAAAATGATTGTCGCGAAATGTTGGAAAGTCATGAATATCTACAAAATTTAATAGAAAAATAACCATTGGTTTTGAACTTTCAAAATCAATGGTTATTTTTTTCGGTTATCAAACCAGTAGAGTAAACACCCTAGTACTAACACGATAACGCCGAATAAGATGATTTTCCAATTAAAACTTAACAGTAAGTAAAGTGAGATAATTAATGCAAGGCTTGGAATAATTGGACCACCTGGTAATTTGAAACCTTTTGGTAAATTTGGATCATTATTGAATTTAAATGTTGCTAGAATTGTTGGTACATATTGGACAAACGATGCAAAGACAATGCATGATACTAAGAATAAATAACTACCGCTAAGTAGCAGGAGGATGCTTGTGATAGATGTCACAATGATTGCGATAACCGGTGTATTGTGTTTACTTTGCTTACCGATTATTTTTGGTAAAAGCTGATGTTCATTTGCTAGCGATGCAGCCACAATAGGTGTATTGAATGATACTGAGATGGCAACCCCAAGAATAGAGATCAACATCCCAATGATAATGATCATATAACCCCACTGACCAAAGATACTTTTGAATGCCGCAGCAATTGGTAATGAGTACGATCCTAAGTTAGGGCCAAGGATACCCACGGCAACCGTTTGAAGTAAAACATATAATAAAGTCACCGTTGCAATAACGCTTAATAGTGCTTTCGGAATATTCTTTTCCGGATTATCCATTTTAGCAGCAGCAATCGGTAAAAATGAAAAGCCAGTATACATATAAAAAATGACACCAAATGCTGTATTAAATTTCGTAAATAACTGAGTGTTACTGTGAATATCAGTCGGAATCATGGGCGTAAAATGAGCATCCTTAATGAAGAAAGCACCGACAATAATAAAGAGTAACATGATAAATACTTTAGCTGCAGAAGACAGATTGTCTGCGAAATCTAGAATAGCTGTTCCAAAATAATTAATGATGCCTAGAATAATGACTAAGGCAATTGCTGAAACATCATAAATAAGCGTTTGTTGTAATGCTGGAAAAAGTATTTTTAAGACAGTTAGTAACGCAGCAATTTCGGCTGACAAAGTCACTACGCCTAATATCCAAGTAAATATACCAACTTGAAAACCAGTAAATTTACCGAATGCATTATAGGCATATAACCAAGCCGCACCATCTTCCGAAAATTTACTTGCTAGTGTTGCGTAACAGAGCACAATCATGGTGACTGCTAATGCTGCAGCGATAATTGTAAAGATACTGAGTGGTCCAATATCATTATAAATTTTACCAGATAATAAGAAAATCCCCGATCCAATAATACCGTTAATTCCTAACAAGAAAACCGTGAAAAACGTCATTTTTTTATCTTCTATTTTATTCATTACAATCCCCCTAAATTTTAGAATAGCCAATATGATGTTAAAAGGCAATTGATAGGTGCTATGAGGGTACAAAAAAAGCCAACAATTAAGTTGGCTTTTACGGTTAAACTAAATCGTTTGTGTAGATTGGTGTTTCAATGGTTTCAACAAATTGTGCTGAGATAGGGGTTACGAACATTTTTTCGTTATCACGATGGAATAAATCAGAACCTGTAATGTCATCCATGGCTTTCTTAACGGTTGCTGGATCTAAATCTGTATTAACGTAACGTAATTTCATATGGCGCGTTTTACCCGCTTCATTTTTAAATGCTAAATCTAATTGTTTCATATAATTTCCTCCTTAGGTTTGATTAAGCTAAAAGACTTGATTCTGTGCGGATGGTCATTTTAACGGTGTTATCACCAGTTAATGAAGCAACTGTAGCGCCGAGTTGTGCAATAGCTTCGTTAGAGGCATTTTCAGTAATGTTAGCGAATGAACGTTTACGTTCAGAGCCGTCAGAACTTAATCCCTCAACGATAACGTTTGTTTTTACCCAAGTTTTACTCATATATGTTCTCCTTTGTGTGTCTATATTTGATAAGTGCCGCGACGCCTTACATAGATAATAAAGAATCGGTTAACCATTTTGTAAAGCAAATACTGATATTTATTCTTGATTCATTTGAGCAATGACTAAAAGTACTTTCCGACCGACGCTATTACGCCAGTTATAGGCTGTTTGACGGCTAACATGATGACTGGCAGCAATTTCTGTGACTGTTTTGTGTCTAATATAACAATCGACTAGATAATGTTGTTCGGCGTTTGAACAGAGGTCATAGAGTGATTTAAAAAGGTGTTCTGTAAATAATTTTTCAGCGATAGTATCTTGTGTTTGGAGGGTTAAATCAATGATGGAATCAGTTGGATTAGTTGAATCATCCTTATTAGGTTCTAAATGCGTTTGTTGATTAGATTGTCGATTAATTAAATCAAGAAGTCGCCAGTAGACACGTTGATAGGCGTAAACCATGAAAGTTTGTTCATTATCTTCAATAGTTTTAGGGTATTGGTCATATGCAGCGCTGAATGCTAATCGTGCTTCTTGTACGAAATCGTCATATGAAGCATGCGATTGATTAATCGACATTCTTTTTAGAACACCAAAGATAAGTTTTTCACGGTCATTTTTCAGTAGAAAAGCTAGACCTGGGTTTATTTGATTTGACATATTAGTAGAGTTGCCTCGTTTCTTTTAAGATCCCTTGGCCAAGGTTCTTAATTAGAATACGAGGTTATTCAATTTTAAAATAGACGACGAAATGAGCGTATTTATGGGTTTTTGATGAGCATTTAAGAATTAAAGGTAGACTATTAATTTTCTTAAGATAAACTTAACAATTAGACTTAAGTTCACACAAGATTAGTTACAATTAAATCTGTAACATAGGATAAGTTGTTAAATGAAAGTAAGAAAAGGAGTAGGCTATTGAACTTGGAGAATGAATTAGAACGGGATTTTAAAGAAATTATAGATTATCCAGAAACACGCTTATTGACTGTTGGGTCTCAATATTGGCGAAACTTGTTGGAGAATCATCCAATAATAGACGTTACGGATGATCATTTTTTTACAGAACATGGAATTGTAACGGATAACTATCAAGTGAACATGGAGACAACTTTGTATATTCACCATATAACACACAGACGGGATGATTTACGATCCATTATTTTTGATAAGCATAAAGATATTTTATTATGTAAATACACAACAACAAATTTTGTGAATCGCTTGATTAATGAAAAAATTCTAACTTTTGTCGCAATGCGTGCGATTGTGTCATTAGTTGAAAAGAAACAAGCTCTACCTTACACATGTGGTATGTATCAGTTATTTCCAGATAGTGGGCCATCAAAACGGGATGCCTCATGGACGGCAGGACACCATCTTGCTAATATTTCCGATGTAGAAAATGGAACTGATTTATTTTTCAACAATGGATTAAGAATTAGAGTTCAAAGTAAGTATTCGCAATTTCTAAAGCAATTAAATTTAGCGCATCTTTTTACAGATATTCAAGTTTCTTTGGCCAGTAAAATAGCTGCAGAACTTGGTTTTGAAAATCCAACACCCCAATTTAGATATCATGATGCTATCTTATCTTTAGTTCAGAACAGACGTGATACCTATGTGGATAAAATAGATTTCATTAAGGAAGTTAAGCATTTATTAGCCATCTACACGTTGAAAGGGTATTCTGATGAATCACCTGACGACTCAATTATCAAAAAAACGTGTAGTTGGGCGCATACTAATAGAGGCATTATGCGTTACTAATTGTAATCATAATGTAACGGAAAAAGGCGTTATTAGACATGCAAATTTGATATAATTAAAGCTGATAATTTCGGAAAAATAGGGGGAAATATGAAAAATAAAAAGTTGTTAACAAAATTAGTTACGGTAACATTTGTTGCTATTACGGGATTTAGCTCAATAAACTTACCAATTGGGAATCAAAGTAAAAATGAATCAACAGTTACGGCAGCCACGACTGCCCAAACAAAGGCTCTCATTGAAAAGAATGGACCAACGATTCAAGCAGTGTCAAAAGATAAAAACTTGTATCCATCAGTGATGCTATCACAGATGATTCTTGAATCTTCTTGGGGTCAAAGTACGTTGGCAAAAAAGGCTAATAATTTTTTTGGTATGAAGGGTGCCTATAAGGGACAATCATATTCAGTTAAATCATTGGAATATAATAGCAAAGGGAAAGCTTATTATGCGGTGTCTAAATTTAAAAAATACCCAAATGCTAAAGCATCTATTCAAGATTATGCCAACCATTTACGTAACGGTGTAAGTTGGGATGCTAAGTATTACTCAGGTACATGGCGTGAAAAAGCTAGTACTTATCAAAAAGCAACAGCATCATTGAGTTTAAAATACTCGACAAGTAGTGCCTACGGTAAAAAATTAAATAACTTAATTTCTAGATATAATTTAGCTAGTTTAGATAATACCGTTAAAGTCGCTTATAATGGCGCAGCCGGTTCTGAAACAGTCAAAGTAGCTAATACTGGTTACCGTCTTTACAATCATGTTAAAGGAACAGCAGGTAGTCGTGATAAAGGTGCGGCTGCTAAGTTGACAGGTAAGACAGTCTATGCGGACATGCGTGGCGTAAAAGAAGGTAGCACAACTTGGTATCGAGTAAGAGTTAAAGGCACATCAACGAAGTATTGGATCTATAAACAAGCATTAAAATTAAGAAAAACAAGTTATTCTACAGTAAAAAATACAGGAAATTTTAATAATAAATCATATCAGTTACATAATCATGTTTATAATTCAGATTATTTATCTAAAAAGACAGGTCAATCAAAAACACATAATAATAGAACTTATACAATTAATAAAAAAGCGATTATTACTGATTACAATGGGTCTAAATCAACGATGTACCGAGTCAAAATTGGATCTACTAATCATTGGGTCTATAAGGGAGCCATTAATAAACATTAATTTATTAGGTTGTTGAACTAATATTGCTAAGGGATAGCAATAAAAAAATAGGAGAGTTATTGAAAATGCAGAAAAAAATAGTAATGGGTTTTGCCATTGTTTTGGGGATTGTAGCGGCTGGATTAATGAATCAATCAGTTTCGGCTTCATCAAAGGTAAATAATTATATACATTCTCAACATATTGCACCAAATGAGATTACAAGTGCTATCTGGGGTGGTTTTCCAACCGATGATATGACTTATCGTCAAGGTAAACCAGAAGGTGTTGTTGTTCATGAAACAGCTAACCCATCATCTACCATATATGGTGAAATGGCTTTTATGAAAGCCAATTATGGTAATGCATTTGTGCACAGTTTTGTTGACGATCATAATATTATTAATATTGCAAAAACGAACGTCATGTCATGGGGCTCTGGTCCTAAAGGTAACCAACGTTTCGTGCAATTTGAAGAAACGCGTGTTCATAGCAAGTCGGCATTTGCACGAGAAGTTAATAATGCCGCCTACTATACTGCCTATATTTTACAACAATATGGGTTGAAACCAAGTTTAGCAACTGCTAGCAATCATGGAGCGGGCGCAACAGTTTGGGCACATGCAGATGTCAGTAAGTATTTAGGTGCAACTGATCATGGTGATCCAGTTGGTTACTATAGCGAATCTGGTAATAAATGGTTTAATGAGTCATATTCAATGTCAGACTTGTATGATTTAATCAAAGAATACTACACACAATTAGGTGTGAAGGTCGCATATCACAGTGCAGCTGGATCAGAAACTGTTCAGATGAATAATACAAGTTACCGTCTTTATAACCATGTTAAAGGGACGGTCGGCGCAGTCGATAAAGGTTCAAGCAGCAAGTTAAGCGGTAAAACATTGTATGCAGATATGCGTGGTGTTAAAAATGGTAGCACTACTTGGTATCGCGTCCGTGTTAAAGGGACATCCACAAAATATTGGATCTATAGTGACGCCTTAAAATTAAGAAAAGTAAGTTACTCACCAATGAATGTTTCAGCTAAATTTAATGGTAAGTCATATCAGTTACATGATCATGTATACAATTCAGATTATCTATCTAAAAAGACAGGTGATTCAGCCAATTATAAAAATAGAACATATACAATTAATCAAAAAGCCGTTATAACTGATTATAATGGTGCTAAATCAACGATGTATCGTATTAAAATTGGTTCAGATGATCATTGGGTTTACACAGGAGCAGTCAATAAGGATGCACTAGTTAATTTAGAAATGCATAGTGCATCTGGTTCAGAAACTGCAAAAGTTAATAGTAATAAATATATGCTTTATAACTCAGTTAAGAACTCTACTGATAATACGGTTAACTATGGTTCTTCAACACAATTAACTGGGCAAACAGTGAAATTATTAGCTCGAGCAGAAAATAGAAGCCAAGGAACAACTTGGTATCAAATTAAATCAGGATTAAATAAATATTGGGTTTATTCAAAGGCCTTAACATTTAATCAATCAATTACTTATAAGTCACTTAAACAGACTGGAACCGTAAGTACGACAAGCACTTACTACTTGCATAATCATGTTTATAATTCAGCATATTTATCAGTAACAACAGGAAGAGCAAGTGATGCTACAATTAGAGGTAAAGCAGTTAATGTAGATTGCATGGCTACAATTAAAGAAAATGGTAAAGAAGATTCATATATGTACCGTTTTACAGTTATTGAAACAGGAAAGACCTATTGGGCTTATGGTAGCGTCTTAGTTGGTCGAACGAATAGTTAAAGCAAAAAAAGAAGCCATTTTATGGCTTCTTTTTTTGCTTTATTTTCCTGAAGAACGACGTGATAATTTAACGACGGCTTCAACTTTTGATGTTTGTGGGAACATATCAACGGGTTGAATATAATCAACGCGGTATGATTTTGTTAACAATTCTAAATCTTTTGCGAGTGTCGATGGATTACATGATACATAAACAAATTTTTTAGGACGACTCTTATTGATGGCTTCAATTAATTGATCATCTAAACCAGTACGTGGTGGATCAACAACTAGGGCATCAGGTACGAAACCTTCTTCCAACCATTTAGGTAAGATATCTTCAGCTTTACCAACTTCATATGTGGTATTTTCTTGATGTGATAGAACAGCATTTTCTCGTGCATCTTCAATCGCTTCAGGTGTTGTATCCATACCGCGAACTTCTTTAGCACCATGGGCAACATAAAGGCCAACGGTACCAACACCACAGTAAGCATCAACTAATGATTCATTTTTATCTAAGTTAAGAGCTTTATTGATTTCATCGTATAAAACGCCAGTTTGAACTGGGTTTAATTGGAAGAAAGCACGTGCTGATAATTTGAATTTCATTTTACCAAGACGTTCCATGATGAAGTCTTGGCCAGCGATATTAATGGTTTCGTCACCCCAAATAAGTGATGTTTCACCTTTGTTGATATTTTGCATGACAGAAGTAACCATAGGTAATTCTTCTAAGATATGCATAACTAGTTCACGTTTCTTAGGTAATTTTGCCGAGTTTGTGATGAAGGTTAATTGAACCTCACCGGTATCAAAAGATTCACGAACAACAAGCGTTTTGATAATACCTGATTTAGCTTCTTCATTGTAAATAGGAATTCCGAGTTCCTCTAATAACGCAACAACGTGACGAATAACAAGCATTGTTGTAGGACGTTGCGTACTGAATTCTTTTAAGTCTACTAAATCATGACTCTTTGGTTTGTAAAGTCCAGCGATGACGTGACCATCTTTTTCGCGAACTTGGAATTGCGCTTTATTACGGTATTCATATGGATTTTGCATACCGATAGTTTCTTTTAAATCATAGTGTTCATAACCACGCGGTTTATATCTTTCTAAAGATTGTACGATAACATCTTTTTTGAAAGCTAATTGGCCTTTGTAGTTTAAATGTTCTAATTCAATTCCGCCGACTTCACTGTATGTTGCGTCTTTTGGTTCAACGCGAACAGGACTTTGTTTACGAATTTTATGAATTTTAGCGTTGATATAAGAATCTGCAACACTAGTGACTTCTGCTACAACGACTTCGTCTGGAAGAGCACCAGGTACGAATGTAATCTTACGTTTGTAATAGCCGATGCCTTCACCATTAATACCTAAGCGTTTAATAGTTAAAGGAAAACGTGAACCGGCTTCAATTTCTGATCCAAATTCTTGATTGTCTGACATATTTTTATAAACTCCTTATTGCTTTTTTCTTATTATAACACAGGAATATTGGCATTTTGGCAGTTCAAAGATATAATAACAAGATAAGCATTTAAAGGAGTCTATATGACAAAAAAAATCACAAAAATAACCACACAAAAACGTGCTGGACGATATAATGTCTTTCTGGATGAAAAATATGCTTTTCCAATTGGGGAAGAAGTTCTTATTTCATTTCATCTTGCTAAAGGGATGGAATTAGATGAGGCATTAATTAAACAAATTGCTGATGCAGATGATCGTTCAAAAGCGTATTCAAAAGCGTTAAACTATTTATCAACGCAAATGCGAACCGTAAAAGAGATTAAGGATTATTTGAAGAAACATGAAATTACGGAAGACGCGATTGAAGAAACAATCGAAAAGTTATATGAATTTAGATTAGTAAATGATCTTGAATATGCTAAAAGTTACGTTAGAACAATGATGCACACGTCGGATAAAGGACCAACAGTCATTCGCCAAAAGTTACGATTAAAAGGTGTTGCAGCTGAAAGTATTGATGAAGCCTTAGAAGAATTTCCAGTTGATGACCAATTAGAAAATGGAATTAAAGTCGCCGAAAAATTAGTTAAGCATTACCACGATCAATCGTTTAGTAATTTAAAGAACAAGGTTCGTCAGGCATTAATGACTAAAGGCTTTAAGTCTGATGACATTTCACAAATAATGGATGCCTTAGAACTTGAAATTGATCCCGAAGCCGAATGGGATGCACTTGTTAAACAAGGGGATAAAGTCTGGAAACGGCAACGTCGCTTGGAAGGTAGTCAGCGCGCCATGAAAGTTAAACAGGGGCTATTTCAAAAAGGGTTTCAGTTTGATGATATTAATGAATATATTGAGCTGAAAGAACAAGATGAGGCGCTTGAATGATAATGTGGGATGACGCAAAAATCACAGCTTTTCAAGAGGCATTGTTAACTTGGTATGATAGTGAAAAAAGGGATCTTCCTTGGCGCAGAGACCATGAACCCTACCATATTTGGGTATCAGAAATTATGCTCCAACAAACACAAGTAAATACGGTTATTCCGTACTATGAACGATTTATGGAATGGTTTCCGAGTGTTGAAAATTTTGCTAATGCGCCAGAAGAACGTATTTTAAAAGCATGGGAAGGACTCGGTTACTATTCAAGAGTTCGAAACATGCAAAAAGCAGCAAAACAAGTTGTTCAAGATTATTCTGGGCAATGGCCGCAAACAGCTAAGGAACTGCAAAATTTAGTTGGAATTGGGCCATATACTGCCGGAGCAATCGCAAGTATTGCTTTTAACGAAGTTGTTCCTGCCGTTGATGGTAATGCTTTTCGTGTATTTTCACGCTTATTTGAGATAGAAGATGATATTGCGAAACCACAGACCCGACTTATTTTTGAAAAAGTCATTCAACAAATTATTTCTAAAGAAAGACCTGGAGACTTTAACCAAGCTGTCATGGATTTGGGTTCAAGTTACATGAGTGCTAAGAATCCAGATTCTGAACATTCTCCAGTTAAGTCGTTTAATCAAGCTTATTTAGATGGTAAAGAACTTGATTATCCAGTGAAATCAAAGAAGCCGCGACCAGTTGAAATGCCCTATATTGCTTTGATAATTGAAACAAAAAAAGGGTATTTATTTGAGAAACGTTCTAGTAAAGGGATGCTCGCAAATTTATTAGCGTTTCCTTTAATTAAGCTGGAAGAACTGGAAGACAAACCAGGAGACGTGTTATTAACGGATGATTTAGTTATAAAATTAGGCCAATGGAGCCAAGATAATTTGAACCATAAGTTGATTTTTTCAGCATTAGAAGGTTCCGTCGTAAAACATACCTTTACCCATCAAAAATGGTTAATTGAATTATTTACCGTGAAAAGTAAATCGTTTGACTTAAGTTATTTTCCTGGCGAATTCATACTTGAAAAAGATTTTGACCAGATTGCAGTTCCTAAAGTACAACAAAAAATTTGGGACAAATATATCAGCCTTTCTTCAAATAAATTTTAGTAAAATAGTTCTTTTTTTGGTATAATATTCATGCAATCGATGTAAAATGCACTACGTGTTTAGAAAGTGGGTTTTGGTAGAGATGAGTAATCAGTCAAAGGAGCCTAAAGAGGGCGACTTCATTACCATAAAGAGTTATAAACACGACGGTAGTTTGCATCGAACATGGCGTGATACGATGGTGTTGAAAACAAGTGAGAATATGATTATTGGGTGTAATGATCATACATTGGTGACCGAAGCAGATGGCCGGCGATGGGTGACCAGAGAACCAGCAATTATCTTTTTTCATAAACACTATTGGTTTAATATTATAGCCATGATACGTGATAACGGCGTTTCTTATTATTGTAATTTGGCTTCACCAGCCACGTTAGATAAGGAAGCTTTGAAATATATAGATTATGATTTAGATGTCAAAGTTTTCCCAGATGGTGAGAAACGGTTATTGGATGTAGATGAATATGCAGAACACGGGAAAAAATGGGAATATTCTGACGATATCGATAAGATATTGAAGTATAACGTCCGAACACTTGTGGACTGGATAGATAACGGGAAAGGGCCATTTTCTAAAGAATATATAGATATCTGGTACAATCGTTACCTCGAACTAGCGGAACGTGAAAATAATAAATAAAAAGGATAATTCTGAATTTTAAGTAGAATTATCCTTTTTATTTACTATTTTAGTGAGGTATTTTCTAATAAATTGAGCAGTATGGTAATATATAGATAGTTTAGCAACGGAATAAAAGGAAAACTAGACGAAATAATATAATTAATGAATGGATGAAAAAATGGCTACTAAAGCGAATATAAAAGATGTTGCAAGTAAGGCAGATGTTTCAATCGCAACTGTATCACGTTTTTTGAATGGTAAAACAGAGCGTATGTCTAAAGAGACAGCATTGAAAGTCCAAAATGTGATTAAAGAATTAAACTATGTCCCTAATGACGCGGCTAGACAGATGATTACAAAAAAAAGTCGAATGATTGCTACAATTGTTTCAGATGTGGATGATTATTTTGCCACAGAAATGTTTAAAGGTATTAGCTCAATTTTAGATGCACAAGGTTATACAGCGGTTTTATTTGATTCCGATTCTAATAAATATAAAGAACAAGGTATCCTTAAAATTATTGGCGAAAAATCGTTTGATGGACTAATCATGCAACCAATACTTAGAAAAGAAGCCGATTTAAGGGATGCGGTTAGACGAGACATGCCCATTGTTATTGTTGATCGTGAACTTTCTGATTCTAGTTTAGCTAATGTTGTTACAAATAACTTTGATATTAGCCAACAAGTAACAAGATATTATCTAAATCAAGGATTTGATCAAGTCATTATCATTACTGGTGAAGTGACAGGTATTTCAACTCGGGAAGAGCGGTATAACGGAATTAATTCGGTCAGTCCAGACACTAAGGTGATTGAGGTTATAGATGGTGATACAAAATTAAATCAAACATATGCTGAACTGAAAAATAGATTAATACGTGATGATAAAAGAACGCTTGTATTTGCGTTGAAGGAACGTTGGTTGCTTTACTTACTACCTAAAATTATCGCTGATGGATTCATGGTCAATCAACGGGTAGCGGTAACGGGATTTTCAGATACTGAAGTCATAAAAGCGATTAATTCAGGAACTTCGTTGATTAATCAAAATCCTTTTTTACTAGGTGCTAGTGCAGCAGAATTATTGTTGAATGAATTAAATGGTGAAACAAATACGAAAAATAAAAAAATAATTATACCTGCTGAATTTAAGTAGATACTAATATGGAAAAGACTTGCTCAAGGGTAAGTCTTTTTTTATTGTCCTTAAAATGTAATTTAAAGTTAAAAAAATAAACAGGCTAGATACCTTACTGGAGTAAACGTTTACCTTGTTTAGAAATATATATTTATATTTAAGACTTGCAATTATGGAATACTGCATATATACTATCCATGTAAACGTTTACCTAACTTGTTAATAGATAATGAATTGGAGGCGCTAAAAATGGATAAAAGAACTTTTTTAGATGTTGATAAATTTGCGTTGGGCTTTGCCTCTACAACTGTAGAGGCTAAGTTTGAGGATGAAAACATGGTGAAAACGGCTAAGAATTACCTTGCAGCCTATTTGACGGCATATTACTTAGCAGAAAATTTTAACGAGATAGAACGAGAAAATTTTGATAATAAAAATGCAGAAAAATTCGAGGACATGAATTTTGAGACATTAATGAATAGGGTAAAGAAACTCAATAAATATTAATATTGGAGGAAAAATGATGACAGTTATTTTAAATACATGGATTTTTGAGAATGATGTAGAAAATGGAATTAAACAGGATGAATTGGTTGATCGCGTTTCAAAATTAAGTGTTGACGGTATCGAAGTTAGACGTGAATATTTTAAAGATTTAGATAGTGAATTACCCAAAGTTGCAAAAAAAGCAAAACAATACGGATTAATTGTTAATTATAGTGTTCCTGATCAAGTTTTTTTAGACAATGGCACGTTAAACCCTAAATTAGTTACTTATTTTCAAGAAGGTTTAATTATGGGAATCAAAAAAATTAAATTTAATATTGGAAATTTTGCGGCATTTACTGGAGATTTAAAGCAGGCTTTTAGTGAATTTCCTTTAGACAAAATAACAATGAATGTTGAAAATGATCAAACTGCATTAAGTGGCAGTGTTAAGGCATTAACGACATTTTTAGAAAGTGCTAAACGACAAAATGTGCCTGTTGGTTATGTTTATGATCTTGGTAATTGGGCTTTTACGAAACAAGATGCTATTCAGAGTGCAGATGAGCTTTCACAATACACGGACTATATCCATTTGAAAAACGTTATTAATAATGCTGGAAACTTAATGACGTCGAAAAATTTAGATGAAGGAATGTTTGATTGGCGAGCTATTTTAGCCCATCTACCAAAAAAAGTGGCTTTCGCTCTTGAATATCCGATGGATAACAAAGCGTTAATTCAATCCCAGATAGTGTTATTAAAAAAAGAAATTGAGGACTAGCTTATGGCAACCCTAATACCGATTTTATTATTAATCACTTTTGTAGGATTTATTATTTATATTTTAAAGGGTGGAAACATCATGGTCGGGTTCTTCGTAATGGCTATTTTATGGTCTATCATTGGACAAATTCCATTCGATAAGGCAGTTCAAAAAGTATTTGCTGAACCAGCATTGAATTATGGACCGACAATTATCTATATTGCATTTGGATCATGGTTCGGAAGGGTTCTTGTTGATAGTGGGATTGCGCCTGCAATTTCAGAAGCAACAAAAAAAGTTGGGAAAAAACGACCATTAATAGCAGCTATTTTAATTGTTTTGGTAACAGCGTTTATTTTTGTAAGCGCATACGGAGTGGGATCTGTGATTGCGATAGGGGTTATCTTATTACCAATCATGTTATCCCTAGGTATTCCAAGAGACATCGCACTTACTGCATTTGTCATGTCAATTGGGGCACCAATGTACATTAATGTTGTTTTATTCAATCAAATTAAAGCATTTTTTCCAAATGCCGTATACGGCGGACAATACTTAATCTTCGGTTGGACAGCAATGACAGTTCAATTAATCGCGGTAATTATTTTCTTAGTTTTACATCGCAAGAAATTTACTCAAGAAAATGTTGATTCAAATCTAAAAATTATTGGTGAGACACAACAAAATTCTGAAAGTCGCCCCATACCAAAAATTGCATTTGTTGCACCAATTATTCCGGTCGTTATGAATATGATTTTCGGCTGGGATGCTATTCCAGGATTAACTTTAGCAACATTGTTTGCGATAGCTGTTACTGGAAATATGAAAGGATATAAAAATTTCGTCGACTTCTTGAATAGTACGATTCAAAAAGCGATTGGTGATATCGCAGGATTGATTATGTTTTTAATGGCGTTAGTGATGTTTGCTGGTGCTGCTCAGTTGAACGCTGTTAGGTTTCAACATGTATTTAGTCTGATATTACCGCATGACCATTTAATCCTTGCTATTGTATTTGGAGTATTAGCACCGCTCGCGTTATTCAGAGGTCCGTTACATGTTTGGGGTGCTGGAGCTGCAACTGCAGCGGTTCTTTCGGGAACCGGGTTGTTCAATGATGCCTTCTTATTACCACTTCTCTATGTGCCTGCGCTTCTTGCTGTTTCAACAGGAATCACGCAATCATGGAATGTTTGGGGCCTTGATTATATGAAAGTTCAATCAAAAGATTTATTAAAAAGAGGTGTTCCAATCATGTGGTTTGTTTCAATTATTAATGAAGTTTTAGTTTATTACTTTTTCGGTTAAAATTAAGAGACATGAAGGGAAGAAAATATAATGAGTGAAGTTATAACAATTGGCGAACCAATCATTACATTTGCCTCAAAAGATATGGATCAAAGCTTATCAGAATCAGTTAATTATGTGAAAATATTAGGTGGCGCAGAATTAAACGTAGCGATCGGAGTTAAACGCTTAGGGCATGATGTTGAATATGTTTCTCGAGTTGGAACAGAACCTTTTGGCCAATACGCGAAGAGTATTATTTCAGGACATGGTGTGGGTATCGATTATATTAGCGAAAGTGAAAATCATTGGACGGGGCATCAATTGAAACAACTCGTATCAACGGGTGACCCAGAGACTTTTAATTACCGTAAAGGGTCAGCTGCAGCTCATTTAACAAGTGATCGAATTGATGCAATAAATTTAGATGATGTTAAAATAGCGCATATGTCTGGTATTTTCCCAGCTATTTCAGATGTGGCCGAAAAAACATTTAGAACGTTATTAACACGCCTTGTGGATAACCAAAAATTCATTACATTTGACCCTAATTTACGACCAACATTGTGGAAAAGTAAAGATTATATGGTTGCGACCGTTAATGAACTGGCAGGTTATGCAGATGTTGTTTTACCAGGTGTTGAAGAAGGAAAAATTCTGATGGGCAGTGATAATCCAGAAGAAATTGCCGACTTTTATTTAAAAGGCAAACGGACAAAAACGGTAATTGTTAAAATAGGTGCAAGTGGTGCATTTATCAAAAATTCAGATGGTAGTATGAAAACGATTAAAGGCTTCAAAGTGGATAAAGTTGTGGATACTGTTGGTGCAGGCGATGGATTTGCATTAGGCGTTATTACAGCATTATTGGAAAACAAATCTATGGAGTCAGCCGTTTTACGAGGAAATGCAGTTGGTGCGCTTCAAGTTCAGACACCAGGTGATAATGATGGCTACCCAACACCTAAAGAACTACAGGATTTTTATAAAAAGGAAGGCGTACAGGAATAATGAAATTACAAGTCGCTATTGATCGCGTTACGTTAGAAGACCTTATGGAGAGCGTCAGCTACTTAGATGGTGTTGTCAATGTCATCGAAGTTGGGACCTCTTTGATTAAAGATTATGGGATAAATGCGTTAAAATCTGTTACGGAAAAAGTTAATCAATCAGAAGTATTATTTGATTTAAAGACAATTGATGAGGGTGTTTATGAATTTGAAAAGGGATTCTCTGCTAACGCGGATACGTTAACGGTTATGGCAAGTTCGTCAATTGATACGATTGAACAAGTTTATGAATTAACGGTTAATCAGAAAAAAAACATTCTGATAGATTTATTGGAAGTAGATGAGACGAAAATTGAAAAATTACAAAAATTTGATGAAGCCATTTTTGGATTACATTACTCACATGATAAGAAAGATCAAGATTTTGATGCCGTAAAAGCGGTGGCTGAATTCCATGCTAAATTTCCAAATATAAAAAAAATCGCGGTTGCCGGTGGTATTGATATTGAACAGGCAAAAAGATTGGCTGTTCAAGGTATCGTGGAAAGAATCATTGTTGGTGGTAAAATAATGAATAATGAGAAACCATTAGATATGGCAAAAAAATTTATGGAGGTTATTAAATGAGTTTACTTGATGAAATAATGGATGAAATTAACGCGGTCATTGCTAAAGTTAGTGATGACCAATTAAATGGTGCTGAGAAGTTAATTACGAAAGATAAAAGAATTTTTATCTTAGGTGCTGGGCGATCTGGGTTAATGGCAAAAGGATTCGCAATGAGATTAATGCATATCGGTTATACGGTCTTTGTAATTGGTGAGACAATTACACCGTCAATTGCAGAAGGGGATGTGCTAGTTTCTGTTTCTGGCTCTGGGACAACTAAGAGTGTACTTGAACCAACTGAAAGTGCTAAGAAAATTGGCGTTAAAGTAGTCGGGCTTACAAGTAACGGCGAGTCTCCTTTAGCGAAAGTATCTAACTCAGTTGTCGTTGTGCCTGGTGCAACAAAAGCTGATAATAGTGTAAAGTCAATCCAATTATTGAGTACGCTATTTGATCAAAGTGTGCATATTGCTCTGGATGCATTAGTGCTGAAGGTAAGTCGTAGAGACAACGTATCAAATGATCAGGCGAAGGCGAGCCATAGTAATTTAGAATAAAAAATAGCAACTATCATTTTTAAAATGGTAGTTGCTATTTTTTAGGATAACTATAGTTACAACAATGGTTGATTAATAACCGGCTGTTGTTGACTTAATTAACTCAGGTGTTCTATTAAATAACATGTAGGCGTAACCGTTAATGATTTGCATCCCTTCAGTTTCTCGTGAAGAATTGATACGGGTATACGAAACATCATTTGTTGTTAAGGCACTGTTATGATTATTATCAACTGTTAATTTCGAAGCGTTAACAGCGACAAAAGCGTCATCTGTTACGAGGTAAACTTTATTTGTTTTTGAACTATAAGCAATTGATTGTGGAGAGTCACCCACCCGGTTGGCTAATTGTCCAACGACTTTTACGGTGACTTTATTGTCGGCATCTATAGATCCCTTCCAAATTCGAATATACTTACCGGCTGAACCAGATCCGCTACCAATCATTGTGTATGAATAGAAGTTATTGTTATCTGCAAAAGTTAAATTATTACTTTGCATAAAATTACCATAACCATCGTTCCATTGCATATTAGTATAGTTATCAGGTGCTAGCGTTGACGAATTGATATGTTGAATAGTTACTGTGTCGGATTCAGTAAGTGATTTTGAGCTTGTATCACGATACATGTAGAGACCTTTATTTGAACCATTTGTTTTATAATCTAAAGATTGACCATGGCCTATTATGAATTCAGGACCGACTTTAATGATAGATTCATATTTTTTGTATGCATTATATTTAGAAACATAGAAATTATATTTACCTTTATAAGTTGAAGCAGGGTAGTTTGCTTTGTAGTAGCTAAGAGATTGCGATTGACGGAGGTAGTAAAAAGCCTGCCATAATTCTCCAAATCCCTTACTATTATTTAGATTTAATGCGTTCATCTTATCAGTATCAAAACGGACAATCTTACCAGTTCCTTTTTTCGAATCAGTTGAGATTGATGCATAAAGGTAGTGACCATTGATAACAAATCCTTGTATATTACCCCAATCACCACTTGATTTATATGAAGCAGTTAAGAAATAATTTGTTTTAAATTGTTTTGAACCAGTTGCATTATAAGTACTACCTGATTTTGTTGTTGCATCAACTGAAGAATAATTAGGCTTTTTTTGATAGAAATTAGTAGCCGCAGTATTTGCTAATTTATTGCCTGTATCTAGGCTACCATCATGCATATCAACAAGAACATCTGTAGCAGGTGTCCAGGCTGCTAAATAGCCACTATAAATCCAACCGAGATCGTTTTTCCCAGTTTTAACATATGAAAATTTAGCGCCATCTTGTGTTCGTGTTTCTGTTTTGGTGATATATAAATCAGTATCGAAGTAATTTTTTGAATAATGTGTTGTTTTATTTCCATAAATAGTGTTTAGTGGTGCGTTATGAATGTTAGAGATGTCAGACGTGATACGATATTTAGTTTTTGATGAAGAAGTTTTGATATCTTTAACGGTTTCGTAATTCGTTAATGCTTTAGTATTCACATAACCATACAAAGTTCCGTCACTATATGTTAGTTTTGAGTAGCTTACATTTGATGCCGTTGTAATTTTTTTGGAAATGTAGAAAGTGGTTGAGTGATAACTAGTACCATAGTGCATAAATGTAGAAGCACCGTGTAATGCTCTTGGATAACTGTAAACATTATAAGCATTTGTTTTAATTCTAACAGGTGTATGGTTACTATCTGATTTATCTGTTTTGGGAGATGCATAAACGGTTGTGGCTTTGGTATTTATATAGCCATACGCTTTTCCAGCACCATTAACTAGCCAAGAATATGATTTTCCATCTGATAATTTAATCGTTTTTGTGATGTAAAAAGTTGTTGAATGATAACTTGAACCATAGTGCATGAACTTTGATTTTGAATTTAAAGTTCGAGGGTAAGCATAAACATTATAAGCTTTCGTTTTAATTCTAACAGGCGCATGTGCAATGTATTTTGAAGATGATAGTTTAACTTTTGCTGAGACAGAGCTAGATGTACTGTGACTGGCTATCCCTAAGCCAAGTGCTGTAAACAGTAATGTGATCCCAATGAATTTACTGATTTTCATAATTTAGAACTCCCCTATAAAATATATTTTGTGCCTTCTAATTATACATGAATATGACTGATAGGCCAATTCATTATTTGAATGGAACGGGGTTATTAATACTGATCAAAAAGTTATGGAACAGTTAAATACCATGGAATGTAATATAAAAAAAATATATTATTATAAATAGGAATGATATAATTATTAGATATTTGGACAAAAGAATTGTTAAGGAGAATACAATTAATAATGACAAAAAATAATGGATTACTCTCAGTTGTTATTTTGGGATACAATGTTGAAGAGTTCATTGAAGAAAGTATTGAATCAGTTCTTAACCAAAGTTATGAACAATTAGAAATTATTTTAGTTGATGATGGATCAGTTGATGGGACTGCCGAAATTATGGATCGGTATGTATCACTTTTTGACAATATTAAAGCAATTCACAAAGAAAATGCTGGACCTAGTGCTGCTAGAAATGCAGGAATTGAAGCCGCTACCGGAGAATATATTGCCTTCGTAGATGGGGATGATTTATTACCAGTTGACGCATACAGTCTTTTGATGGGGTCGGTAAAGATGACTGATTCAGACTTGGCAACTGGTGCAGTTAAACGATTTAATTCTAAACGTAGTTCACGTTCTTACATTCATAAATTTGCTATTAAAGATACTGTTTATGAAACATCAATTGCAGAACACCCAGAATTAGTTTATGACACAACTTCATGGAATAAAGTTTATCGATTAAATTTGTTTATCGACAATAATTTGCGCTACCCTGTGGGAATGTTATATGAAGATATTCCTGTGATGATGGCAGCTCATTTATTGGCTAACCATATTGATATTATTACTGATATTGTATACGAATGGCGTTGGCGTGAAGGTGATAGCAAATCTATCACTCAAAGTCGAGGTAATGATATTCAACATTATAAAGACCGATTGGAAATGCTAGAGTTAACGCGTTCATACATGAAAAAATATGGGGCAACTCAAAATGTTATGGATGCATTTGATCTGAAATTATTAACAACTGATATTCCGCTATCAATGCAAGATATTCGAGAATCGGAAGAAGATTACATATTAGAATTTCAAAAAATTACAGTCCTACTTATTAGAACGATTAATCCAGAATTATTTAAGCAATTATCAATTAAAAATCAAATTCAATATGCTGCTGTGTTACAGGGGAATATTAAAGACTTAAAAAAATATAGTTATCGTCGTAGAAATATTGGAAAAATTGTTGAAAAAAATAATCGCTATCAATATGAAGATCCGGCTATCTCTTTAGATGTTGCTAAAGCGGTTGATGTGGGACAATCACAAAAATTCGAACAACGAATCTTAAATGTTTTTTCTGATGAAATGACAAGTGAGATAGTTATTAAGGGTTGGTTGCAACTCAATCAATTGAAAGTTACAAAAAAATTAGACGAAAAATTTACGGTTAATTTGATTAACATTATAAATGGGAAAGAAATGCCAATTACGTTTGAACGAGAAACCGTCAAGCGTCGTCGTCATTTATTTAAGCACCGTAACTATCGTTATTTTAGAATGTCATTTGATCAACAAGAGGCATACAAAATATTAGGAAACGGCATTTGGAAAATACAAGTTAATTATCAAGTTAAAAATATTAATGTGACGGAATTTTTAGCTAATCCTAAGCGTAAATTTATAAGTAATATTTTTTCTGGTAATGATTATCAAATTAAAACTGATTTTAGTTTTGACTGGGCATTAGCTTTTAATGCGATGACTTTGACAGCAAATGAAATAAAGACGGAAAAAAATGTTCAAGCTAATCTAATTCAAGATATTAGTGTGAATGATAGTAAATTAGTGGTCTCTACATGGTTAAATAATCCTGAAAGTACGAAGTTAATTGTTACTGAAAATAGTGATGATGAAATTGCGCCTCAAATTAGTGGACAAAAAATAAATGTTAGTGAACATCAAGTGAAATTTGAATTCTCAATAACTGAAGTAGCCGAGTTAAGTTCTGTAACACAAAAAAGACTCCAGTTAATTGATGAAAAAGAATTGAAATTAAGCTATGAGTTTGAACATGTTGATAAACCGCAAGAATATGAAATAGCACAATATAGTTTACTCGTTCAAAAGAATATGAAGGAAATGATTGGACTAAATATCGCACCACATTTTTCAAAACTAATGGATGTCCAGTGGTTAGATAATAGTCGGCTACGATTAATCGCTGAAAATACATTGTTTCAAAGTTCAGCAGAAAAAATTGTTTTACGTGTAATCGATCAAGAGGAACAATATAAATATCAATTTAATGACGTTACTGTCGATGATAACGGTCAAATAATCGTTAATTTGAATTTAATTAATGAACAACAAGACAGTTTCATTAAGGCAGCAAAATATAATCTTTATCTTGATTTTTATAGTGCTGACCAAGTTGTTCGTTCGCAAATTACAACTGAACCAGAACGTGTAGAAACGCTAGAAAGTCGTACAAATCATTTAGCAAGAACATCATTATACGAAACAAAAAACAATTTTTTGGTTTTAAACCAAAAATTATCGTGGGATAAGCAGGACGCAACCAAACGAAAACGGGCAATTAACTTCTCACTATATTACCCGCTACAACGTTTATTACCTTTAAAGAAGAAAACGATTGTCTTTGATAGTTATTGGGGCGCTTATTTCAATGGTAATGAAAAAGCCATTTATGATTATGTCCAAGAAAACATGCCAGATTATGAATGTGTCTGGTTATTCAAGGATCCGAATACAACAATAACCGGCAATGGTAAACGAGTTCGCTACTTCAGTAAAAAGTATTGGTATTACATGGCGCGAGCTAAGTATTTTATTGAAAATACTAACCTCCCTAACCAATATGCAAAACGAAAAGGACAAGTTGAAGTTCAATCGTTACATGGAACCTTCATGAAAACGATGGGATTTGATGAACCTTATTTCAAAGATGGTTCAAAAGGACGTCAGAATAATTTCATGAAACGAATTAAGCGTTGGGATTATCTTGTTTCACCTTCGCCATATATGGATGAAACAGCTAGTCACGCATTTAATTTTGAAAAAGAGGTTGTTCACTCTGGCTTCCCAAGAAATGATGTACTTTATAAAAAGAATAATGAAACTGATATCCTTAAAATTAAAGAATCTATTGGCATGCCATTGGATAAAAAGGTCGTATTATATGCACCAACCTACCGAAATAAAGACGGATTTGATTTTGAGTTAGATATTAAACAAATGCAAGCTAAATTGAGTGACGAATATGTGTTATTGGTAAGGCTACATTATTTCGTTGCCAATAAAATTGATCTAACTGAATTTGAAGGATTTACTTTTGATGTGTCTAATTATCCAACAGTTGAAGATTTATATTTAATTGCGGATACGTTAATTACTGATTATAGTTCAGTAATGTTTGATTACGCACATCTTAAACGACCAATGATTTTCTTTGCATATGATTTAAAAGATTATACAGAAGATACACGAGGTGTTTATCTCGATTATAATGGTACGGTTCCAGGACCAATTGTGGATACAACGGCAAAAATAATTGACGAATTAAGCGATTTTAATCATCTACAGACAACCTACGCGCAACAATTGATTGAATTTTATGATAAATTTTGTACGTATGGTCGTCAAGGGGATGCTTCAAAGCAAGTTTTTGAAGCAATGATTAGCGATCACTTATTACCACAAGAACCAAGCGTTCAAGTAATTAGAAATAAAATTAAAAAGATCGTTAAGTTTAATAAATGGTATCCAAAAGCATTTGGTATTATCGGTAAAATGTCAAAGAAAGATATTATTATATTTGAAAGTTTCTTTGGTCGTAAATATAGTGATAATCCAAAAGCTATCTATGAATACATGAAAGACCGTTACCCTAAATATAAGATGTACTGGAATGTGAACCAGGATTATGTTGCTTATTTTAAAGAAAATCATATTCCCTATGTGACACGATTCTCATTTAAAGGTATTTTCAAACAAGCTCGAGCAAAATATTGGTTTACGAATGTTCGTCGACCATTATGGTGGGTTAAACCTGAAGGTACAACAATTGTTCAGACATGGCATGGTACGCCATTAAAAACGATTGGTGTTGACGTAAATACAGGGTCAATGCCTGGCGTTGATGCTGCTAAATATCATAGCCAAGTTACAAAAGATTCTGATCGTTGGGATTATTCTGTTACGCCAAATGAATATTCGTCAGATATTTTCAGACGTGCATTCCGTTTGAACCGTAACCAAATGATTAATTCTGGCTATCCTAGAAATGATATTTTAACGAATTATACACAGACAGATATCAATCGTATTAAAGCAAGTTTAGAAATTAATCCAAACAAAAAAGTTATTCTATATGCACCTACTTGGAGAGATAATGAATACGTTAAAGCTGATTATTTCACGGCTAAGTTACATCTTGATTTAGATAAGATGAAAGCAGAACTTGGCGATGATATTATCGTTCTTGTTAGAACGCATTATTTAATTGCTAACTCATTAGATTTAACTGATTATGAAGGCTTTGCGCTGAACGTTGCTGATTATGAAGATATTAATGATTTATATCTTATTAGTGATCTGTTGATTACAGATTATTCATCTGTTTTCTTTGATTTTGCAGCGTTAAAACGTCCTATTATTTTCTTTGCATATGATTTAGATGAGTATGCAAATGATATTCGTGGTTTTTACTTTGACTACGAAAAAGAAGTACCAGGACCAATCGTTAAGGATACAGATGCTGTCATTACTGAGATTAAACGAGCATTTGCAACGGATGAACGCCATCACAATTATGATCAATTTGTAGCGACTTATAATGCTTGGGATGATGGACATGCAACTGAACGGTTAGTTGATTTTGTCATGAATGGACGCGTTTATGAAGCTCAAGAAACAGTAGTTGAAGAAACGACCGTCCATGTTCAAGATGGTGCTGAAGTTTGGTCAAAGGTTTATGGATCTAAAAATTATAAATTTGTAAAAAATATTGATGCCAGAGTTACAAATGAAGGTATCGTGAATAAAACGGGTTATTTAATTGATCCTATTCAAAAAAATAAAGTCGGTTCGACATTACTGTTTATCACGATGAGTGATGGGACAACCGGTTGGATTGATAAAAGTGAAGTAATCAATTAAGCAGTTTAAAGACGCCATTTGGCGTCTTTTTTTTGAATTAATTTATCGTTCAATAATGAGGATAAGTGAAACGCTATAATTGTTAGACAGGTTACGGTATAATGAAATTACTATACATAAATTAAAGGAGAACCATATCGATGCTTGATAGATTAAAAAAGTCTAAATTGATGTTTTGGTCACTTGAATTATTAATCGTTGCCTCGTTAATTTGGATGTGTACAAAAATAAGTTTTATTTTTAGTCCAATAGGAACGTTTATTTCCACATTATTTATTCCGATTATTATATCTGGGTTTTTATTTTATTTATTTAATCCGGTCGTTAAATTTTTAATGAAAATAAAAATCAAAAAATTCAAATTTTCTCGAACGTTGTCAGTTGCCATTCTATTTGTATTCCTAGCAATTCTTTTAGTTGCCTTAATAGGGTACCTGATTCCGAGAGTAGTCAGTCAGCTAAGTCAATTGGTGGTTAACCTACCAGATTATGCAAATGCAGTTAGTGAGTCGTCAAAAGATACGTTTAATCATTTAAATAAATATGCTTGGTTTAAAGAAATTGATTTTACTAGCTATTTAAACCAGTTTGAAAATTCTATTGGGACCTACTTCAAATCAATTGCAACCAATTTGACGAACTCGATAGGATCAATGATTGGGGTTGTAACGAGTGTGACAGTTGTTGCACTGACAGTACCTGTGATGTTGTTCTATATGTTAAAAGATGGTCAAAAACTAGTCCCAACGCTTAAAAAACTTGTTCCAGAAAAACATGGGGATGAGCTCGTTGAGTTACTTGACCGCATGGGTGATACAATTTCAGCGTACATTGGTGGACAAGCTATTGAATGTATTTTCGTTGGGGTATTTACCGCTATTGGTTATTCAATTATTGGTATGCCGTATATTTTGTTACTAGGAGTTGTGGCTGGCCTTGCTAATATTATTCCTTATATTGGACCCTATATTGGTATTTTCCCAGCACTGATTATTGCGGTAACACAGTCTACTCAAATGGTTATTTTTGTCGTGATTGTTGTGTTAATTGTCCAACAAATTGATGGTAATTTTGTCTATCCTAATGTTATAGGCAAATCATTAAATATACATCCATTGACGATTATTGTATTATTACTAGTAGCTGGTAACATTGCTGGGCTTCTAGGAATGATTTTAGGAATTCCCTTATATGCTGTTGTAAAAGTTGTTATTAAATACTTTTACGATATTAGACAATTGCAGGAAAAATAAGACAGTCATAACAGTTTATGATAAAATAAATTATTATTGATAACGACGGAGGAGCAAAAACATGAAAAAAATAATTACTTATGGAACATTCGATTTATTACACAAGGGTCATGTACGTATTTTACAACGCGCTAAAGCAATGGGCGACCATTTAACAGTTTGTATTTCAACAGATGAATTTAACGCAATTAAAGGGAAAAAGGCTTACACATCATATGAAGATCGTAAGTTCATTTTAGAAGCAATTAAGTACGTAGATGAAGTGATTCCAGAAACTGAATGGGACCAAAAAATTAGTGACGTCGTCGATAATCAGATTGATACATTTGTGATGGGTGATGATTGGGCAGGTAAGTTTGACTTTTTAAGCGATTACTGTGAAGTTATTTACTTACCAAGAACAGATGGTATTTCAACAACAAAAATTAAAAAAGATTTAGGGATGAACTTGTAAAATATTTTATTATTTTATCTTTTGTAGTAAGGAGAACAAAATAATGAATGAAATTAAAAAAATAGTCCAAAAAGTGGTTAAGCGGATTGGTCGCCAAATTTTAATAACGTTAAATGATTTTACAATTAAATTTTCAATTAAAAAACACCAAGTTGTCTTTGAAAGCTTTAATGGGCGCGATGTTAACGATAACCCGATGGCCATTTACAAGCAGACTAGACGAGATCTTGGTGAAGAAAATGCGAAGCTTTTATATTTTAGCGTTAAACCAAGCATGTACACTAAATTAAAAGAACAATATCCGGAAATTAATTTAATTAAACGCTTTGGATTTTCTTGGACTATCAAAATGGCGAGGGCTGAATTTTGGGTCTTTAATTCAAGATTACCTATTTGGTGGAAAAAGAATCCGAAGACTACATATATACAAACATGGCACGGGACACCGTTGAAACATTTAGGAATGGATATTGAAAATGTTTCAATGCCAGGTACAACGACAGCGTTATACCATGCTAATTTTAAAGTGGAAACAGCACGTTGGGATTATTTAATAGCGCCTAATCATTATTCAAAGCAAATTTTTGAAAGTGCATTTGCTTTTAAAAATAAATCCTTGGATATTGGATACCCAAGGAATGACATTTTATATGCGGATAATAATGAAAAAGATATTAGAGCTTTAAAGAAAACGTATCTTGGTAATGAAGATGCTAAAGTGGTTCTTTATGCGCCAACATGGCGTGATGATAGCTTTTATACTCAGGGTGTTTATAAATTCGAAATGGCTTTTTCATTCGAATCATTCTTTCAACATGTATCAGACGATACTATTTTAATTATGCGGCCTCATTATTTAGTTAAGAATAGTATTAATATCGAAGGATTTGAAGATCGTGTTAAAATAATGGCAGATGAAAATATTACTGAATTATATTTAATGAGTGATATGATGATTACGGATTATTCGTCAGTGATGTTTGATTTTGCTAATTTGAATCGACCAATGATGTTTTATTGTTATGATTTAGAACATTATCGGGATGAACTACGCGGCTTTTATATCAACTTTGAGATGGAAGCGCCAGGACCAATCGTAGAAAAAGAACCAGATTTCTATAAACAATTGGATGTCTATACGCAAAATGGTGATTATCCTGGTTACGAAAAACAATTTAAAGATTTTCAAAATAAATTTATTGAATGGGATAATGGAAAAGCTTCTCAAAAAGTTTCTGACATTATCTTAGGTAAGTAAGCATATTCTCCTTTTGGGAGGATATGCTTTTTATTTTTTAAAATATAAATACTGATAACATCGGATAAGATGTTAATTTTTAGTGATTAATGGTAGAATTGTATAAGCGTAAGTGTATACATGTTATTATTGAGAATTAAAATAACTGAATGATTAATGGTGATAAAATGGAAGATTATAAAATTCGATTAGAGTATGTTACAAAAGGTATAACAAGTAAAAAAAATCGAAAAATTGATAAAGATTCGAAAGATATTTATTGGGCTTTAAGGGGCATCTCGTTTGATATTTATCGTGGTGAATTTTTTGGTATTATTGGCATGGGTGGCTCAGGGAAAGCAACGTTATCTGACATTCTAGCCGGTAAAGCCAAACAAACAACGGGTTTTCTAACGATGGCCGGTCACACGACGATTGTATCATATGAGACACAATTAAAACGCGATAAAACGGCTGTGCAAAATATTCAAGAAGCAATTACTGATTCTAAGATTGATTACAAAAATAGTGATCAAACTTTGAATAATGTTTTAAATTTTGCTGACTTAGGGGTATTAAAAGAAAGTAAAATTGAAGATTACTCTCCCGATATGCGTGCGCGAGTTGAGTTAGCAATGGCCTTCTTCATTGAACCTGATATTATTATTTTAGATGGTATTCTATCAGCATTAGATGATATTTTTTATCAAAAAACGGTTGATAAAATTAAAAGCCTACAAACAGAGGGCAAAACTTTTGTACTTGCTAGTCAAGATTTACAACAAATGGAGTTCTTAACAGACAGAATTGCCTGGATTCAAAACGGTCAACTGATGGATATCGGTGAGTCTGAAAAAGTCGTTATGAGTTATTTAGATTTTGTTGCTTGGTACGATAGTTTGACTGATGAGAAACGAAGTGAGTACGATAAACAACGTGATTCAGAACGTAAATCATTTAGTGTAGAGACCTTATATACACAATATAAAAAAACGCATTTTGATCCTGATATGCCTCGATCAATTGAGTTGCGTCGTAGAGATGCCTTTTATAACGGACAAGCATTTGACGATACAAAATATTTTTTAAAAAAGAAAAATGGTAAAAAGCACGGTAAACTAGCTTTGATGGTTATTGG
Organism: Dellaglioa sp. CoH-57-MRSF-22; assembly: GCF_056781895.1. Next base: position 167,789 of record NZ_JBXAXT010000003.1, read on the forward strand.
TATTTTGATTTTAGCAGTGATAGGAACAGTTTCTGCCAAGTATGTTCAAATGAACAATGACAAGCAAGAATCGAGTTCAATCGCCCAACGTCAGAAGTCTGTAAGTGAATCAAAAAAAATAGCAATTTCAAGCTCAATTAGTAGAGCTGATGTCTCTAAAAAAGTGGTGGCATCTTCTAAATCTAAATCAGCTAAAGCTGCTTCAAGCAAGTCAGCCAAACGGTCTGCTGAAAAAAAGCGGCAGAATGAGTCGCTTGCTAAAGCTAAGGCAGAAAGTGAATCCGTTCTAGCTAGAGAGTCATCTGAAAGGGTGGCTAGTTCTGAGTCAGCAGCAAAAGAAAGTAGTGAAAAGAAGGAAAGTAGTGAAAAGAAAGAAAGTATCAGTAAAATTAGTACGAAGATGTTTGAGGTAGGTAGTGGGGATAGTTTATCAAGTATCGCGACTGCCAATGATACAACCAGTGATCAATTGATGGACATCAATGAATTATCATCAAATCTTTTGCATGTAGGACAAAAAATAAAAGTACCTAAATAAATGTGAGTTAACTCGGAGGAAGTTATGAAATTAAGAACGAAAGTAATTATTGGTATAGTTGCAGTTGTGTGTATCGGTGGTGGGACGATATTAGCTAGTACGAAGGCTGGTCATGACGTCGTTGAGTGGGTTGCTACTCGTGGGTCATCTGACCAACAAAAAAAGGAGTACGCTGAACAACAAAAATTAGCTGAATCGAAATATGGTAAGAGTAAGTCTAGTGAAAAATCAAAACCAAAATCAAAAAAGAAGAAAACTGAAAAGAAAAAATCTGTGTCTAAAAAAAGTAAATCAACGTCGTCTTCGTCGTCAAGTTCTAATATTGATACGGATACGATAACTGTTGTTTATGGTGATTCATTGTCATCTATTGCGTTAAGCCATGATATGACAGTGAAGGAACTAATTGCATTAAATGACATGGAAAATACAACATTAAGACCTGGGCAAACGCTTAAGGTCGTTGCTGGAAGTGGAAAAAGTATAGATACTACATCTTCAGATACAACAGGCACAGATAATACAAGTTCTGATAATACTACTTCAGACAACACAACAAGTTCATACTCTAATGACGATACAACTTCAGATAGTACAAGTACAGCAAGTTCATACTCTAATGCTGATACAAGCTCAGATAGTACAACAAGTTCAGATACTTCTAGTACCGATAACACAACAAGATCATATTCTAGTTCAACATCAGATACAACTAGTTCAACGAGCTCAACTAGTGATGAGACAACTAGCAATTAGCAATCGGATTTCTGCATGTTAATAGGTGTATAATATCCGTAGGTTAAAAAATAAAGACAAATGAATTGGAGCGGATGAGTAAATGAGTTCAGACCCTGGTCACGAACTGCTGTTGCAGCTGTTATTATTAGTCATTTTGACATTAGTGAATGCCTATTTTTCAGCTGCAGAATTAGCAGTAGTTTCAGTAAATCGTAATAAAATTGAGGCAGAGGCGAAAGCTGGAGATAAAGGTGCAATAAGAATTCTTGGTATATTAAATAATTCGACATCATTTTTATCAACTATCCAGATTAGTATTACTTTTGCCGGGTTCTTGTCTTCAGCTTTTGCAGCAACATCTTTGGCTAAATATGTTGAACCATTGTTTGGGAGTGCTGTGTGGGCACATGATGTTGCAGTAGTTATCGTTACGTTGATTTTATCTTATTTTTCATTAGTTTTAGGAGAATTATATCCTAAACAATTGGCACTACAGATGCCAGACAAAATTGCCAGAGCAACGACTGGGCCTATTCAACTTATTGCGATTGTTTTCAAACCATTTAACTGGTTGTTATCAATTTCAATCCGTGCATTAGAAAAAATAACACCAATTAAGTTTAATAAAAATAATATTGAGGTTATTAGTCGACAAGAAATTGTTCATATGATTCAAACTGGTGAAGAGCGTGGTGCTATTGATTCAGATGAATATGAAATGATGGAAGGCGTTATTTCGTTACATACGAAATTCGCTCGTGAAGTTATGGTCGCTAGAACTGATGCTTTTATGATTGATTTACAAAACGATAATGATCGTAATATTGATGCTATTTTAAATCAACCTTATTCTCGTGTACCCGTTTATAGTGATGATAAAGATAACGTCGTTGGCGTTGTTCATATCAAAAATTTGCTTAAAGCTGCTAGAGCAAAAGGGTTCGATAGAATTAGTTTACGTCAAATTATGCAAGAGCCCATGTTTATTCCAGAAACGATGGCTGTTGATGATTTGTTATTCGAAATGAAGAAAACACACACTCAATTAGCTATTTTATTGGATGAATATGGCGGTGTTGTTGGACTTGCCACAATTGAAGATTTAATTGAAGAGATTGTTGGCGATATCGACGATGAGTCAGATAGCCCTGATGATACATTGAGAAAAATTAATGCACATGAATATATCGTACAAGGTCGAATGACACTTGACGATTTTAATGATGAATTTAATTGTGATATCAACGTTAAAGACGTAGACACAATTGCGGGATTCGTCTTAACTGAATTAGGTCGAATTCCCGGTAATAATGAACAACTACAGATTACACTTCACAATGGTATACTTCTCGAAACGGAAAAAATGGACGGTTCTCGATTAGTGGAATTGAAAGTTATGATTCCCGAAACACGGTTAAAAGATACTTTAAAGAGTAAAGAATAAAATATGGGATGATAAGGTCAATAGAACTCTAATAAGTTCCATTGACCTTATCATTTTTTACGTCGAAGTTCATTATCATTTATGATAAACTATGAGTAATATGTTTTAGAGAGGACAAAAAATGAATACAGAAGAATTAGAGACTCAAGTAAAAAAACGCCGAACATTTGCGATTATTTCTCATCCCGATGCTGGTAAAACAACCATTACAGAACAATTACTTTTATTCGGTGGGGTTGTCCGTTCTGCCGGAACAGTTAAGGGTAAAAAATCTGGTACTTTTGCAAAATCTGATTGGATGGAAATTGAAAAGAAACGTGGTATTTCTGTTACTAGTTCAGTTATGCAATTTGATTACGCCGATAAGCGGGTTAATATTTTAGATACACCTGGGCATGAGGATTTCTCGGAAGATACCTACCGAACATTAATGGCCGTAGATTCTGCAGTCATGGTTATTGATTCTGCAAAAGGAATTGAACCACAAACAAAGAAATTATTTAAAATTTGTAAAATGCGTGGCATTCCTATTTTCACATTCATCAATAAGATGGATCGTGATGGACGTGAGCCACTTGATTTAATGGCTGAACTCGAAGAGGTCTTGGGCGTTGAATCATACCCAATGAACTGGCCAATTGGTATGGGTAAAGGCTTAAAGGGATTATACGATATCTACAACCATCGTATTGAACTTTACCAAAAAGAAGATAAAGGCATGGACTACGTTGATTTAAATGACGCCGGTGAGATTGAAGGCGACCATCCTTTAAAAGAAGATAGTATCTATCAAGAAGTGCTAGATGAAATTGAATTATTGGGCGATGCTGGTAATACCTTTGATGAAGCAAAAATCGCAACAGGGGATTTAACGCCGGTTTTCTTTGGATCAGCATTAACTAACTTTGGTGTAAAAACGTTCTTAGATATTTATTTGAACTATGCACCAGCACCACAAGAACATAAAACGATTGAAGAAACAACGATACAACCAACAAATGAACATTTTTCTGGGTTTGTTTTCAAAATTCAAGCAAATATGAATCCTAATCATCGTGATCGAATTGCGTTTATTCGAATTTGTTCAGGTGAATTTGAACGTGGGATGGATGTTAAATTAGCAAGAACTGAAAAGAAAATGCGTTTATCTAATTCAACCCAATTTATGGCAGATTCTCGTGAAGTTTTAGAATCAGCTGTAGCTGGCGATATTATTGGATTATATGATACTGGTAATTTCCAAATTGGCGATACAATCAGTAACATGAAGAAACCAATTACCTTTGAAAAATTACCTCAATTTACGCCTGAATTATTCATGAGCGTTAATGCTAAAAATGTAATGAAACAAAAATCATTCCATAAGGGTATTCAACAGTTGGTTCAAGAAGGTGCTGTTCAATTATATAGAAGTTACAACACGGGTGACTATATTCTGGGTGCCGTTGGTCAACTTCAATTTGAAGTCTTCCAATTCAGAATGTTAAATGAATATAATTCAGAAGTTATCATGACACCAATGGGTTCTAAAACAGCTCGCTGGATTGATCCAGAACAATTGGATGAAAAGATGTCAAGTTCACGTAACTTACTTGTTAAAGATCGACAAGACTTACCGTTGTTCTTGTTTGAAAATGCATTCGCAGAACGCTGGTTTGCTGACAAATATCCAAACGTTACATTAACATCAAAACTATAAACGAAAAGAGGTATACCAATTGGTATACCTCTTTTTTGAGTGCTTATTAATTTAATGAGTAAGGCATTTTGATGTAAGTTTCATCAATAAAACCACCATCTTTTAATTCAAACCAAACATCATTACTTGATGATAACTGACTGATTAAAGTAACTTGTGTATTGTCAGCTAAAACTCGTAATTTTTTACCATAAGGTTTAGTGTAAATAGTTACAGATTTATTAGGAATGTAATCAATTGAAGCAGAGTGATTGATTATTTTTTTAGTAAATTCATTGGTGTCATTGTCGGGTAATAAAGCATATTTGGGTTGAATAATCATTTTTACATTAGAAGTACTTTCTAACCATTGATTGCCACCTATGCTGTACCAAATAGTTCCCAAATTCGTTTCGATTTTTTCAAATACTTGTAAAATAACGCCAGCAGGTAAGAAGGCGGGATAGGAGTTACCCTCGGGTAAGTCATAAGGACGTACGCGTTTTGTAATCTGGATGTATGCGTCAATTTGATCGACGGTTTTCCAATTGATGTTGCGATAATAATAGTAGATGGTTTGTTGTTCATTTGTGAAAGTACCATAACTAGTTTTTGAGGCACGCAATAAATTGAACCCTGGAATATTGACAGGGTCATAAGTGAAAGGGTCATTCAAATGGCCACGTAGTAAAGTGGGTGAGCCGATTAAGTAGCCACCATCAATATCTTGATTATAAATCCAAACGGCAGCGCCATGTTTCTTTTCATAGCTTAAAATAATAGCACCATAGTTGGTTACAAAAGTACTTGTGAATCCCGAAATGCCAACTAGATTATAATCATTGATTGGTTCAAATTGAAGTCTTAAATCGCTACCTATAGTGCCACTGATAATTTGCGGACGAGATAGATTATTATTATTTTGGTCTTTATAGTAAACAATCATTGTGGCATCTGAAACAGATGTTGGTAGAAAAGTTTTTTCTTCAATGACTTCATGTTTCTTTTGTTTTGGTGCCTTATATTTTTTTGTTGATTCAGAATTGAATACAAATTGTATATCGGAAGTGGAAGTAGGTTGGTCATTTTTTGTAAAAACAGACAACATATTCCGGAAGAAATCTCTTAAGGCGATTTTAATCAGCTCCATTCATAATCTAATATCATAATTATAACCTAAAAAGATTAATTATTGGGGAAAAGTGTTTGAAATATCGTTTATTTATTTAAAAGAATGAATAAAATAAAAAAAGATGCAGACTCAGAAAAAATTATCTGAGTCTGCATCTTTAGTTTAGCCTTTACTTTTCAACGTTAGAGTCGGAATCTTTAACATCAGTAGTTGTATCGGCTGATATCTTAATTTCATCTTTTTCAATTTTTGCAGCTAATTTTGTTACATCAGGATTATCAAGGTAGAAGTCAGCTATTTGATCTTCAATCTGTTCCTGGATAACACGTCTTAGTGGACGAGCACCCATTGCGGGATTGTAGCCTAAATCAACTAATTTTTCTTCAACCCGATTTGTAACGTGAAGTTCTAAGTTTTGATTTTTAAGAACTTTATTAACGTCATCAAGCATGATACTTACGATTGAAACTAAGTTTTCTTTACTTAATGAGTTAAATTCAACGATGTCATCAAAACGGTTTAAAAATTCAGGACGGAAGTAATTTGATAGTTTATCAATGATGGCATGGGTTGCACCAGTTGACGTTGCACCAAAGCCAACATTTGCTTCAGCATCAGCACTACCAGCGTTAGATGTCATAATGATAATCGTATCTTTGAAACTTACCACGCGACCTTGTGAATCTGTTAAACGGCCATCTTCAAGAATCTGCAAGAACATATGCATAACATCAGGATGTGCTTTTTCAACTTCATCTAACAAGATTAAACTGTATGGATTACGACGAACTTGTTCAGTTAATTGACCAGCTTCTTCATAACCAACATAGCCAGGAGGGGAACCAATCAATTTAGAAACTGAATGGTTCTCCATGTACTCACTCATATCGAAACGAATCATTGATTCTTTTGTTCCAAATAATTCTTTTGATAATTGTTTAGCAAGTTCTGTTTTACCAATTCCAGTTGGTCCAACAAACAAGAATGATCCGATAGGACGCCCAGATTTATTGAATCCAATCCGGTTACGGCGGATGGCGCGGGCCACTTTATCAATGGCGTCATCTTGGCCAATGACATTAGCTTGAAGGGAAGTGGCTAAATTTTTCAATTGTTGTTGCTCTTTTTCCTTTAGTTCGCCTACAGGAATCCCTGTTTTTTCTTCAATAATTTGTTCCATTTCTTTTTCGGTTACAATTGGTAATTCATCAGAATCAGTATTACTATCTTGTAATTCTTTGAATTTTGCGACTTGATCGCGATAGTAGGCTGCTTTTTCATAATCTTCGTCGGTTAGTGCAGCTTGTTTTTGAGTTTCAGCGTTTTTAATTTTTTCTGCAACTAATTTGGGATCAATAGCTTTAATGGTTAAATTCATTTTTGACCCAGATTCATCAAGTAAATCGATGGCTTTATCTGGTAAAAAACGATCTTGAATGTAACGGTCAGAGAGAGAAGCAGCAGCTTCAATTGCTTCATCACTATAATGAACATGATGGTAAGCTTCGTATTTCTTTTGAATACCTTTTAAAATGACGATTGACTCTTCGACACTAGGTTCATCAACTTGGATAGGCTGTAAACGACGTGCAAGCGCAGCATCTTTTTCGATTTGACGATATTCATTTAGAGTTGTTGCGCCAACGAGTTGTAATTCGCCTCGAGCAAGAGCTGGTTTTAGAACGTTACCGGCATCCATACCACCTTCAGCATTACCAGCGCCTACAATTTCATGAATTTCATCAATGAATAGAATGATAGACTTATCATTTTTAAGTTCCTTCATTAATTGTTGCATTCGTTCTTCGAACTGACCACGAATACCCGTTCCTTGAACTAATGAAACAACATCTAATCGAATAACTTGTTTGTTTAAAAGTTTTTGAGGAACAGCTGAATCAACAATTTTTTGAGCTAATCCTTCAACGACTGCTGTTTTACCAACACCAGCTTCGCCGATTAGAACAGGATTATTTTTTGTCCGACGATTCAAAATTTCAATGATTTGATTAATTTCTTGATCGCGACCAATGACCGGGTCAATATTTCCTGCCCGTGCCTCATCGGTTAAATTAAGACCGAATTGACCAAGGATTGTATCCTTACCATTATTTTTATTAGCGCCACCATTTCTACCAGCTTGGGTAGGAGGTGTCTGCTCTTTTCTTTGTGAACTATTATTTTGACTATTTGGTGCAATCGCATTAAATAAATCATCAAGGTTACCAAAGCTAAATGGATCTTGTTGATTATTACGGATTTGACCATTACTTAAACGCTCTTGTTCATCTTTTAGTAATCGATAACAATTTTGACATAAATCGTATTCTTGATGTTGACCATTTAAGTTAGTTGATAAGTGTATTGTCGCTGGATTGATTTGACAATTTTGACAGATCATATGTGTCACAACCTTTCATATTTCGTTCGTATAGTTTAGTTTATCTAAGATCAAAAACATGTTGACCATCTTTGACCTTCGATGAATAGTATACAAAATATGGAAAAATTCTGCAAGCAATTAGAACTCCTTTTTTACATTTTATGGAGGCTAATCTATAATGAATTTAGTATAGTAGATTTTAGTGAAAAGAGGTTTGAAAATGAGCGAAGATTATAAAGCAAAAATTGATGCATTGATTGCTGGTGAAATAGAGACAATAACAATCAACCCAGATGAATTTATGGCGTTTCAACTTGTTTGGCAAAAAGAAAAATTACGTAAGGCAATCGTTGGTAATGCGCAAAGAGAAGGTCAAATTATTTACAAATATGTTAGTTTGAAAAACTAAAGACTTGTATCATTTTTTAAATAATGGTATTATTTGTCTCTAAAGACTAATGTGTTTAATTTATTAATGAAAACGTGTTCTTTGCTTTTGTTAGTGGGTTATGCATTTTTCTAAAATAAAAAAATATAGAACATCAAGGAGATAATTAATTATGGAAAAGAAAGACTTTCACGTAATCGCAGAAACAGGTATCCACGCGCGTCCAGCTACATTATTGGTACAAGCAGCAAGCAAATTTACTGCTGACGTTGCTTTGGTTTACGGAGAAAAATCAGTAAACTTGAAATCAATCATGGGCGTTATGTCATTAGGCGTTGGTCAAAATGCTGATGTAACAATCACTGCTGATGGCGCTGACGAAACAGATGCAATCGCAGCTATTACAGAAACAATGACGAAAGAAGGACTTGCTGAATAATGTCGAAAATGCTAAAAGGGATTGCTGCTAGTGATGGTATTGCCATTGCTAAAGCATATATGTTAGTTCAACCCGATTTGTCATTCTCGCAAGTAAGCATTGAAGATCCAGAGTCAGAAATCAAACGCCTTGATGCTGCTGTTGCAGCATCAAGTGAAGATTTGAAACTAATCAAACAAAAAGCTGCAGAAAACCTCGGCGCAGAAGAAGCCGAGGTTTTTGAAGCTCATTTGACAATCCTTTCAGATCCTGAACTTATGGGCAACATTGGCGATAAAATCAAAAATGATAAGGTCAACGCTGAAGCAGCATTGAAGGATGTCACAGATATGTTCATTTCAATGTTTGAAGATATGACTGATAATGCTTATATGCAAGAACGTGCAGGCGATATTCGTGATGTTACGAAACGTGTAATGAGTCATTTATTAGGAGTTACAATTCCTAATCCTGCTCTTATCGATCAAGAAGTTGTGGTCGTTGCACATGATTTAACACCATCGGATACAGCCCAATTAAATCGTAAATTTGTTAAAGGATTTATTACTGATGTTGGTGGACGTACTTCTCATTCTGCTATTATGTCTCGTACGCTTGAAATTCCTGCTGTTGTAGGCGCTGGTGATCCAACGACTGCAATCTCAGAAGGTGATATGGTTATTGTTGATGGTATCAATGGTGACGGAATTATCAATCCTACTGCTGAAGAAATTTCAACATATGAAGCAAAAGCAAAAGCTTTTTCTGATCAAAAAGCTGAATGGGAAGAACTAAAAGACGCTAAAACAGTTACTGCTGATGGCGTACATTTTGATTTAGCTGCTAATATCGGTACACCTAAGGATGTTGAGGGTGCAGTAGATAATGGTGCTGAAGCAGTTGGTTTATTCCGTTCAGAATTCTTATACATGGATGCTAGTGAATTACCTTCAGAAGATGATCAATTTAAAGCTTATAAAGCTGCAGTTGAAGGTATGAATGGTAAACAAGTAGTTGTAAGAACAATGGATATTGGAGGCGATAAGGAATTACCTTACTTGCCATTACCAGAGGAAATGAATCCGTTCTTAGGATATCGCGCAATCCGTATTAGTTTGGATCGTCAAGATATTTTCAGAACACAACTTCGTGCTCTACTTAGAGCTTCTCATTATGGACAATTAGCAATTATGTTCCCTATGATTGCAACTGTTGATGAATTTAAATCAGCAAAAGCTATCTATACTGAAGAACGTACTAAGTTAATTGACGCTGGTGTACCAGTAGCAGATAAACTTGAAGTCGGTATGATGATGGAAATTCCTGCTGCTGTTATGAACGGTGATCATTTGGCTAAGTATGCTGATTTCTTTAGTATTGGTACAAATGATTTAATTCAATATTCAATGGCTGCTGATCGAGGTAATGAACAAGTGTCATACCTTTACCAACCTTATAACCCATCAATTTTACGTTTGATTAAAATGGTAATTGATTCGGCTCATAAAGAAGGTAAGTGGGCAGGTATGTGTGGCGAAATGGCCGGCGATCAAATTGCCGTACCTATTTTAGCTGGAATGGGACTTGATGAATTCTCAATGAGTGCTTCGTCAATTCTTAAAACACGTAGTTTAATGAAAAAATTAGATACAACAAAAATGAAGGAATTAGCTGATAAAGCTGTTTCTGACTGTGAAACTAATGAAGAAGTTATTGCATTAGTTGAATCTTACATGAAATAAATTAAACACAAAAAAACTGGTAATTTCGATTATCAGTTTTTTTGTGTTTAATTGGGAATAGATGAGAATAGTCTACTTTTATTGCATAACGGGTGAGAAACCAATATAATTAAAACTATTATATTAGAATAGACAAGGGGACCTTATCGTGAATATTGGAATTTTTACAGATACATATTTTCCACAAGTGAGCGGTGTGGCGACTTCAATAAAAACACTAAGAAACGAGCTCGAAAAAGAGGGACATACCGTCTATATCTTTACGACGACTGACCCACATGTTGATAAGACAGTATATGAACGTAATATTTTTAGATTCTCTAGTATTCCATTTGTTTCTTTTACAGATAGAAGAATTGCTGTTAGAGGCTTATTTCAAGCTTACCAAGTGGCAAAAGAACTAAATTTAGACGTTATTCATACACAGACTGAATTTTCTATGGGCTGGATTGGTAAATTTGTTGCAAGAAATTTAAAAGTTCCTTGTTTACATACCTATCATACAATGTATGAAGATTATTTACATTACATTGCCAATGGTAAGTTATTGAAACCATACCATGTTAAGCAAATGACAAAAACATTTGCATTCCATATGAGCGGGATTATCGCACCAAGTACACGCGTTCAGACGTTGCTACAGAAGTATGGTGTGAAATCAGAAATACGAGTTATCCCTACAGGGGTAGACATTTCTCAATTTGAACAAATTGAAACAGAAGATTATCGTTCTAAATTAGACATTTCTGAAGATCAACCAGTCATGCTTGCGTTAAGTCGATTGGCATTTGAAAAGAATACACAAGAAATTATTGATGGTATGCCAGCGATAATTAAAAAAGTACCGAATGTTTTACTCTTGATTGTAGGGGATGGTCCGGCACGTGAAACCCTTGAAGAGCAAACAGAAAGTTTAAATTTAAAGGACAACGTCAGATTTATTGGTGAAGTTGATAATGATGAGGTATTCCATTTTTATCAGTTAGCAGATTTATTTGTGTCTGCATCAGTAACAGAATCTCAAGGATTGACGTTTATCGAAGCTTTAGCTGCTGGAACACCGGTTATTGCTAAAACGGGTAAATATACTGACGAGTTAATGGAAAAACCAGAAGTTGGTAAAACTTTTTCATCTGAAACTGAAATGGTGACTGATATTATTGATTACTTAAATAGATGTCATGAAGAAGTTGATCCAGAGCCAAGATTAGAAAAGTTAAAAGAAATTTCAGCGGCAACATTTGGATCAAAAGTTGCTGAATTTTACCAAGATGCTCAAATTCATTATGTTGAAATAGAAGAAGAGGATGACGAAATCAGTCATCTATAAACGAATTTATTTTCAAAGGAGTTTCAACCATGCTATTAATTAACATGTTTTCTGCGGCCAATTCGGTTAAAGGACAAGGGGTCGGTAGCGCATATACCGAAATGATGAAGTTGCTCAAAGAACGCTTTCCAACTGAATTCAAAATTAGTGTGAATAAATATAGTCGCTCAGATATTAGTCATTACCATACCATCAATTTTCCTTATTACCTTTCGACTTTTATGCCAGGTAGAGGTAAAAAAATTGGCTATGTCCATTTTTTACCAGAAACACTTGAGGGAAGTGTTAAAATTCCACAACCTTTTAAAGCCATTTTTTATTGGTATGTAATTGCTTTTTATAAACGAATGGATCATATTGTCGTGGTTAATCCAAGTTTTATTCCAAAACTTGAAGCGTTTAAGATTCCAAAAGAACGCGTCACGTATATTCCTAATTTTGTTTCAAAAAAAGTTTTTTATGAAAAAACCGTGGAAGAAAAACAAGCTTTTAGAGATGCGTTAGGTATTCCAGCCGATAAATTTGTTGTTTTTGGTGATGGTCAAGTTCAAGAAAGAAAAGGTGTGCCCGATTTTATTAAGTTAGCTAAGCAAAATCCTGATATCCAATTTATTTGGGCCGGTGGCTTTTCATTTGGTAAGTTAACTGACGGTTATGCTGAATTAAAAAAAGTAGTTGATAATCCGCCTAGTAATTTAACGTTTACTGGGATTATTGATCGAGAAGCTCTAGTAAATTATTACAATATTGCTAACCTTTTCTTACTGCCATCTTTCAATGAATTGTTTCCAATGTCAGTATTAGAAGCATTTAGTTGTGGGACACCTGTATTATTGCGCGATTTAGATCTTTATAAAGCGGTTATTGAGGGCTATTATGATGCCGCGACAGATGTTAATGGTATGCAAATTAAATTGAGAAAATTAAAAGAAGATCCCAATGCGTTATCAGTTTTGCATGACAAAGCAGATCAGGCATCAGCATACTATTCTGAGGATAGATTGGCTGAAATTTGGCATCAATTTTACTTGGACCAGAGCAAAGAGGGCTAAAAGATGACTCGAAAAAACATAGGTTTATTGACGTTAATGGTTATAATTGGGATGGGGATATTCGCTTATTCTTTAAAAAATGTATCAATTCAGTCGCTCGTTAAAGCTTTAGTTAATATTAATATATGGTGGTTATTAGTAGCAGTATTTTGTATCTGTATGTACTTTGTCATTGAAGCATTTGTTGTTCAACGGTTCATGATAGGGCAACATAAAAAATTTACATTTAAGAATGCAATTCGTATTCCACTGATTGAACAATTATTTAATGGAATCACACCTTTTTCAACAGGTGGACAACCTGCACAATTGTTTGCGATGGCTCAGTCAGGTGTGGACGCTGGTCGTGCAAGTTCCATTTTATTAATGAAATTTGTCGTTTACCAGGCAATGATTGTTATTAATTTTATTGTTTGTTTACTAATTGGGTTTCAATACATTCAAGATAAAGTTAATTATCTAATGGTATTCGTGATTTTTGGATTTGTGATTCATTTAGCTGTGATTACTGCTTTGTTAATGATCATGTATTGGTATGGATTCACTAAAAAATTAGTGTATGTTTGTATGCTAGTTGTTAAGTTATTCGTTAAAGGGGATCGTTTTGATCGCTGGAATACAAGTATTTATTCAAAAATTGAAAACTTCCATAAAGAGAGTTTACGTATGAAGAATGAAAAGAAAATGATTTTTCACGTTTTTGTATTAACATTCTTCCAACTCGCGTTTTACTATTTAATTCCATACTTTATTATGTTGTCATTGGGATACACATCAGTGAATGTGATTATGATTACAGCACTTCATGTGCTTATTGTCATGGTAATTTCACTTTTCCCAATTCCGGGGGGAACTGGTGGTGCAGAATATAGCTTCGCGATTGTCTTTTCTAGTTTCATGACCAGTCACAGTAAATTGATTTTAGCCATGTTGTTATGGCGTATTTTAACTTACTATGTTGGACTATTTGCGGGAATGTTTGCTTTAGTTGTTAAACCAGATAAGGTAGAAGAAGTTGGAATTGAAGATTAAATAAATGAAATATGATAGTAACCATTGCTGATGATAGATTTTCTATTATTGGCAATGGTTTTTTTTGTGTTTTATAAGGAGAAGAACGTGTTTCTTTAAGCAATACTAAAATCGCTAATCAGTTTATTACTATTCAAAATAACGACAAAAAAGCACTGTCAAATGACAATGCTTTTATTAGTTAGCTTTTCAAAATCGTTAAATATATTGTGATAAAGCGTCTTTAACTTGCTCTTTTGAATGATAACCGACGAGTGTATCAACAACTTCGCCATCTTTTTTAATCATTAATGTGGGAATTCCCATGATACCAAAATCGTCAGCTGTTTTAGGATTTTGGTCAACATCCATTTTAGCAAATTTAACCTTGTCACCTATTTCTTGTTCTAATTCCTCAATTGCTGGTGATTGCATTTTGCAAGGGCCACACCATGTTGCCCAAAAATCCGTCAATGTTATACCTGAATCTGTAACTGTTTTGAAATTTTCATCTGTAATTGCTTGTACCATTTGAATTCCTCCTTTATTTATTTGAATATAATATCAGAGGAAATATAATTAGCCTAAATATATGCTTACAAAAAGTAAGTATAAAGAAATAACGCCGTATTTTTATTTATTTTGTGTCATGTAGTCATTCAAACGTTCCATCCCAAGCACTAAATTCTCCATACTAGAAGCGTAACTTAAGCGAACGTAACCTTGACCAGAATCACCAAAAGCAGTTCCTGGAATTAAGGCAAGTTTATTATTAAAAGCTAGTTCTTTACAGAATGCCATAGAATCTTGGTTATATCCTGCAGGAATTTTTGCGAAAATATAAAAAGCGCCACTAGGTTGTGCCATTTCAAAATGCATTTTTTTCATTTCAGCCATAACGAAATCACGGCGTTTTTTATATTCAACATTCATTATGCGACCATCGTCTTTACCGTCACGTAAGGCAGCAATTCCAGCACGTTGAGAAACACTTGTTGCAGAGGTTACTAAGTATTGATGAACTTTTTTTAATTCATCAGTCATCGCTTTGGGAGCAAGCAAGAATCCAATGCGCCAGCCAGTCATGGCATGCGATTTTGATAAACCATTAATTAGGACAGTTTGGTCACGGATATATTTTGCAATTGAGACATGTTCATGATCATAAGTTAATTCACTATAAATTTCATCACTAATTGCCCATAATTTTTGCTTTCTAATTTCATCAGTTATCGCAATAACTTCATCTTCGGTCCAAGAAATACCAGTTGGATTACTTGGATTAATTAGGATAATACCTTTAATATTTTCATTTGGATTATCTTTAACAGCTTGATTAATCATCTCAGGTGTTAATCTAAAGTTATTATCACGTGTGTTGATAAAAATTGGTTTAACCCGATTTAAAGTAATCAGTGGCATATAGCCAGGGTAGAGTGGCGTTGGGACAAGAACGGCATCGCCGGGGTTGAAGATAGTCTGTAAGGCAGTTGCGATGGCTTCAGTTGCACCAACTGTAACTAGAATTTCAGATTGTGCATCATAAGTAACGTCATATTTTTCATTAAAAAATTCACTGGCAGCTTCACGTAACTCAATATCACCAGCCATACCCATATAATGTGAGTAATTTTCATGAATGGCTTCGATGGCAGCTGCTTTAACATGATCGGGTGTATTAAAATCTGGTTCACCCATTGTTAATTTAATCATATCAGGAATTTGGCTCACTTCATCATCAAATTGACGAATATCTGAGACCTCTATTTTAAATACTTGATCGTTCAAATCTTTTCTAAATAAGCTCATTTTTATGCCTCCAAGTCTAATAACTAACAGTTTAGCATAAAAACAAGTTAAGAAACGATTATAATCTGCTTAATCAGGTGTAAATGTATAGAAAATTTGGTATTATTAACTATGATATTGAAAGGGGAACAACTATGAAAAATTCTCAGTTAGTAGCAATCATTAGTCGCTTAGAGGCTATGCAAAAAGAAGATAACGGCGAAATCCAAACAAGACACTTCGAACGTGAAGGTGTTGAAAAGGGAATCGTTGAATATGATCCAGATATGAAAGCATATACGTTAGAAGATTTAAGTAACCATACTAAATTTCCTTTCGATGATATTGATTTAATTGCAATGGAAGTTTACGACTTACTATTTAGTTAATCAATAACTGAAACATAGATTGAAAGACATTTTCGTGTTCTCGAAAACTGATCTTAAAAAATGGAGGCACTAAGATGCGGTCAACTTTAAAATATGTTCAGGATAAATTGAGCTCAAGATGGGGATTCCTCCTCTTGACGCTCGTTTTATTTTGGGCCAAAACAGTTGTTGCTTATGAAACCAAATTTACATTAGGTGCAACAGGTAGCATGCAACAATTTTTACTTTATATTAATCCAATACCAACAGCGTTATTATTATTTGGAATTGCAATCTACTTTAAGGGTAAAAAATCATATTGGATTTTGCTGATTGTTGATTTTATTCAAACATCATGGCTTTTTGCAAATATGGTTTATTATCGTGAGTTTTCAGATTTTCTTTCACTAGGAATTATCAAAAATTCAGGTTCAGTAGCTAATAATCTAGACAAGGGAATTGCCGGTATTTTACGACCAACTGATTTCTTTGTTTATATCGATATTATTATTTTAATTTTGATTCTTGTCTTTAAATTAGTCAAAATTGACTATAACCCAATTAAAAAGCGTTATGCTTTTATCCTGACTATTGCATCTGTACTTTTAGCTTTAGGGAACTTAGGTTTAGCTGAAAAGGATCGTTCTCAATTATTGACAAGAACTTTTGATAATAACTATATTGTTAAATATTTAGGCTTGAATTTCTATGCGGGATATAATGTTTATCAAACGCAAAAAGAAAGTGCGACACGTAAAAATGCCACTGCTAAAGATATGGATAAAGTTCTAAAGTATTTGGATAAAAATCGTTCTAATTCAAATATAAAGTATTATGGAAAAGCGAAGGGTAAAAATGTTTTTGTGATTCATCTAGAAAGTTTCCAACAGTTCATGATCGATTATAAATGGGATGGGCAACAAGTTACGCCTAACATTAATAAATATTATCATGATCAAAATACATTATCATTTGATAATTTCTTTAATCAAGTTGGACAAGGTAAAACGTCTGATGCTGAAATGATGTTGGAAGCATCCCTTTATGGGTTACCATCTGGTTCAGCGATGACGACTTATGGCACACAAAATACATTCCAAGCAGCACCCGCTATTCTTGATCAAAAAGGCTACTCTACAGCAGCTTTCCATGGTGACGTGGGTAGTTTCTGGAATCGTAATAATACTTATAAATCATTTGGTTACCAGTATTTCTTCAGTGAACCTTATTATGATGTCAAAGCTAACTATAAAGTTGGTTATGGGATGAAAGATAAGATTTTCTTGAAGCAATCGGTTAAGTATATTGAACAATTACCCCAACCTTTTTATGCTAAACTCATCACACTAACTAACCATTATCCATATGATTTAGATAGTGCGAATACGTCAATCAAAAAGACGGATACAGACGATAGTACGGTTGATGGTTATGTTCAAACATCTAAATATCTTGATCAATCATTCGGAGAATTCGTTAGTTACTTGAAGAAGAGTGGCTTGTATAAGGACAGTATGATTGTGATGTATGGTGATCACTATGGTATCTCTAATAATCATCCGAAAGCTATTGCACAGCTTTTAGGTAAAGACAAAGTAACAAGTTATGATTTAACGATGTTCCAAAAGGTACCATTTATGATTCATATGAATGGCCTTAAGGGCGGTATTAATCATACTTATGGTGGTGAAATTGATGTGCTACCAACTTTACTTGATCTATTAGGCGTTAAGAATACCGATACGGTTCAATTTGGTAATGATTTATTATCGAAAAATCGTAACCAAACGGTTGCCTTTAGAAATGGTGATTTCGTTTCACCAACCTTTACAAAAGTTGGAAATACCACGTATAACACTAAGACTGGTAAAGAAATCGAAAAACTAACGGCAGCACAACAAAAAGTTTATAACAAAGAATTAAAACATGTTACAACGTCATTATCATTATCAGATGAAGTTATTACGGGTGATCTATTAAGATTCTACGCACCAAGTAATTTCACTAAAGTAAATAAATCTGACTATAATTACAAGAAAAGTGACGCTCTTGAAACTTTGAAAAAAGCACAAGAGAAAGAAAAAACCAGTTTAATTGAACAACACGGTGGGGTATCTACCGAAAGTTTATTCAAAACTGATGCTCCAGAATTAAAATAACGATTGAAGTCATAACGTCATGTTATGGCTTTTTTTGTTGTAACCTTTACACAATCTTTACAATACCCCCACAGGACCTTTACATTAAAAATATAAACTTAATGTATAAGTTAAATATCGATATTTATGGAGGAAGTTACTATGAAAAAGGGATCTTTAGTAATGATTGGTGGAATTTTATCCATCATGTTATTAACTTTAACGGGATGTGAGACACAATCAAATTCAGGAAAATCGATTACAATTGTTGGATCTACAGCTTTACAACCTTTAGTTGAGGCAGCTGGTGAAGAATACGGGACTGAAAATGTTGGCGTCTTTGTTAATGTTCAAGGTGGCGGATCCGGAACAGGATTGAGTCAAGTTCAAGAAAAAGCCGTTAGCATTGGTAACTCAGATGTTTTTGCTGAAGAAAAATCAGGCATTAAGGCAAGTAAACTTGTAGACCATCAAGTTGCCGTTGTTGGAATTACGCCAGTTGTGAATAATGGTGTGGGCGTTAAAAACGTCTCAAAAAAACAACTTATAGATATTTTTACTGGTAAATTAACAAATTGGAAGCAACTAGGTGGCAATGATTTACCAATTGTCCTTTTAAATCGTGCATCTGGTTCGGGAACACGATTAACATTTGAAAAATGGGGATTAGAAGGTAAGCAAAGTAAAGATGCACAGGAACAAGATTCAACGGGAATGGTTCGACAAATTGTCGGATCGACACCTGGTGCAATAAGTTATATGGCTTTCTCATACGTTGATAAAACGGTCGATGTACTTTCTGTTGATAAAGTTAAACCAACTGAAAGTAATGTTGCCTCAAATAAATGGAAAATCTGGTCATACGAACATATGTATACGAATGGTGAACCCACGGGATTAACAAAACAATTTTTAACTTATATGATGTCAAATAAAATTCAAAAACAGGTTGTTAGTAAATTAGGTTATATTCCAACAACACAGATGCAAGTGAGTCGTTCGGTTGAAGGTAAAATAACACCAATTAAGAAGGGGATGTAGTTATGGATCCGATTCGTGAAAGTTTACTCAAAAAATCAAAAGCATCTAAACTAGAGATGCGCGGTAAAATAATTACTTATTTCTGTATTGGACTAATCGTCGCTATTGTTCTTGCTATCTTTTATTTCGTTGCTTCAAAAGGATTAGCAACGTTCTTTACTGATAAAGTATCAATTAAAGATTTTTTATTAGGAAAGAGTTGGAACCCTGGAACGCTTGATAAAGCAGGTAAGCCAGAAGTTGGGGCTTTACCAATGATTTCTGGATCATTCTTTGTCACTTTTTTATCAGCATTAATTGCAACACCTTTCGCTATTGGAACAGCTATTTTCATGGTTGAAATTTCACCAAATACGGGTAGCCGAATTTTACAACCGGTAACTGAATTATTAGTTGGTATTCCTTCAGTTGTTTATGGATTTATTGGTCTTTCAGTTGTGGTCCCATTTGTTCGAAGTATTTTTGGTGGAACAGGGTTTGGTATTTTATCTGGGACATTTGTGTTATTTGTTATGATTCTACCAACCGTTACGTCAATGACTGTTGATACTTTAAAATCTGTCCCACGTTATTACCGGGAAGCCTCACTGGCCTTAGGTGCAACACGTTGGCAAACAATTTATAAAGTTATTCTAAGAGCAGCAACACCAGGTATCATGACAGCGGTTGTTTTTGGTATGGCACGAGCTTTTGGTGAAGCCTTAGCCGTTCAAATGGTTATTGGTAATGCATCATTGATGCCATCAAGTTTAATTACACCATCATCAACTTTAACAAGTATTTTGACGATGGGAATTGGAAATACTGTCATGGGCTCATTAGAAAATAATGCGCTATGGTCACTTGCTTTAATTCTATTATTAATGTCATTATTCTTTAACATGGTTGTTAGAGTAATTGGTAAGAGAGGGGCGCTTAAATAATGAATCCTAAAAAAGTAGATAAAATCGCAACAAGTATTTTATATGGTATTGCCGGATTCGTCGTTCTTGTTTTAGCGGCCTTACTTGGCTATATATTGGTTAGAGGTGTGCCACATATCAGCTGGCATTTCTTAACATCACCCGCAAAATCATTTTCAAGTGGTGGTGGAGTAGGAATCCAATTGTTTAATTCCTTCTATCTATTATTATTAACATTATTGATTTCTTTCCCTATTTCATTGGGAGCGGGTATTTGGTTATCAGAATACGCTAAAAATAATTGGGTGACGACGGTTATTAGAACGTCTGTTGAAATTTTAAGTTCATTACCTTCAGTTGTTGTTGGGCTTTTTGGGTTTTTGATTTTCGTTGTCCAATATAATTTCGGTTTTTCAATTTTATCAGGTGCATTAGCCTTAACGTTCTTCAATTTACCTTTATTAACAAGATCAATCGAAGAGTCATTACGTTCTATCCCATATTCACAACGTGAGGCTGGCTTTTCGTTAGGATTATCGCGTTGGGAAACCGTTACGAGAGTTATTGTTCCAGATGCAGTACCTGGTATTTTAACGGGTGTTATATTGAGTGCCGGCCGTATCTTTGGTGAAGCAGCTGCGTTAATTTATACTGCTGGTCAAAGTGCGCCAGCACTAGATTTTACAAACTGGAATCCAGCTAATATTGCGAGTCCGTTAAATCCAATGCGTCCAGCTGAAACATTAGCTGTTCATATCTGGAAAATTAATTCAGAAGGTATTATGCCTGATGCATCAGCTGTTTCTGCAGGCGCATCAGCCGTCTTAATTATCGCAGTGCTTTTATTTAATTTCTTAGCTCGATTCGGTGGTAAAGCACTTTATCGTAAAATTACATCAAGTAAATAGATCATTAGGGGGTCAAAGAATATGGTAGAAAATAAAACTGAAAAATCTAGAATTATGACCTTCAATGAAGATAAACATGAGATAGCTTTAGAAACCAAAGATTTACATGTTCATTATGGTTCTAATGAAGCAATTCGAGATGTTAGTTTACAATTTGAACGGTTTAAAATTACAGCTTTAATTGGGGCATCTGGTTCTGGTAAATCAACTTATCTTAGATCGTTGAATCGTATGAATGATGGGATTGCTGATGTAACAGGACAAATTATTTACCGTGATTTAGATATAAATAAAGATAATGTTGATATTTATGAAATGAGAAAACATATTGGAATGGTATTTCAACGACCTAATCCATTTTCAAAATCAATTTATGAAAATATAACGTTTGCTTTGAAACGTCATGGGATGAAAGATAAGCAGTTACTTGAAGAACGCGTTGAAAAATCACTTAAACAAGCTGCACTTTGGGATCAAGTTAAAGATGATTTGAATGTGAGTGCGTTATCATTGTCTGGTGGACAACAACAACGTTTATGTATCGCTAGAGCGATTGCTATGGAACCTGACATCTTATTGTTAGATGAACCAGCTAGTGCGTTAGATCCAATTTCAAGTCGAATTGTTGAAGAATCACTTTTAGAACTGAAAGAAAAGTACACGATTGTCATTGTGACACACAATATGCAACAGGCTTCACGTATTTCAGATTACACAGCATTTTTCCATTCAGGAAATGCGGTAGAATATGATAAAACAACAACTATTTTTACGCGACCAACAATTAAACTAACGGATGATTATGTTTCAGGAAACTTCGGTTAAGGGGGAAAGGCCAAATGACTAAAATAATTGAAACAAATGATGTTCATTTGTATTATGGTAAGAAAGAAGCCCTCAAAGGAATTAATCTTGATTTCAATGAAAAAGGGATTACCGCTTTAATCGGTCCATCTGGTTGTGGTAAATCAACATATTTAAGAACGTTAAATCGCATGAATGATTTAATTCCAGGTGTAACCATTACAGGTACAGTTAAATTAAAAAATGAAGATATTTACGGTCCTAAAATGGATACCGTAAGATTACGCAAAAATGTTGGGATGGTTTTCCAACAACCTAATCCATTTCCATTTTCAATTTACGAAAATGTTGTATATGGTTTGCGATTAGCTGGCGTTAAAGATAAAGCAATCCTTGATGAAGCTGTTGAAAAAAGCTTGAAACAGGCTGCTGTCTGGGATGATGTAAAGGATGATTTGGGTAAAAATGCGCTTGCGTTATCTGGCGGACAGCAACAACGTGTCTGTATCGCTCGAGTCTTAGCGGTTGAACCTGAGGTCATTTTACTGGATGAACCAACAAGTGCTCTGGATCCTGGTTCAAGTAGTAAAATTGAAAATATGTTGCTAGAATTGCGTGAAAAATATACTATTATAATAGTGACTCACAATTTACAACAAGCTTCTCGAATTTCAGATCGAACTGCCTTCTTTTTAGAAGGTAATTTAATTGAAGTTGCACCAACTAAAAAATTATTTACGCAGCCTGTACAAAAAGAAACGGATGACTACATTAGTGGTCGATTCGGTTAAGAAAGGGAGACAAAATAATGCGATTACTTTTTGATGAAGAACAAGAAAAGCTACACATTAGATTTAGCGAAATGGGTATGATGGTTAGTGAAGCCATTCATAAATCTGTCCGTGCTTTCATTAATCATGATAAAGAGTTGGCCCATGAAGTTATCGTTGGCGATTACAAAATTAATGAACGCGAAATGAAGTTAGAAAAACAAACGTTAGAAATGATTGCATTGTATCAACCTGTTACAAGTGATTTAAGAGATATTGTGACTGTTTTAAAAGCTATTTCTGATTTAGAACGAATGGGAGATCACGCTGTAAGTATTGCGAGATCAACGATTCGTGTTAAAGGCAATCCTAGGGTAACGGAGATTGAAGATGAGATCGGAATTATGGGCGACCACGCACGTAAGATGGTTGAAGAAGTCCTCACAGCTTATATTAGAAAAGATGCCGAAAAAGCTCGTAAAGTTGCTAATTTAGATCTTGAAGTTGATGAATATTTCACGACAATATATGACCAGTGTATCCATGAAATGAAAACGAATCCCGAAACAGTTGTGGGAAGTGCTGACTATTTGATGGTTGCCACTTATCTAGAACGAATTGGCGATTATGTTACAAATGTGTGTGAATGGGTTGTTTATTTAAAAAATGGCCGAATCACTGAATTGAATCCTGGTAAATCAGAGTTAGAAAAAGAAAATGAATAAGGCACTACTCATTTAATAACTAACAATTTCGCGATTGTTAGTTATTTTTAATTTAAACGTTAAAATTTAAGTAAATAACGCTCGTTAAAATTGTAAAATGAGTACGATAAGAAGTACAATAATGATAGATTATTCTGAATGGAGGAACTACAAAATGAAAACAAATAAAAAATTCACAAAATCAACTAATAAAATTATCGCGGGTGTCGCAGCTGGACTTGCCGAATATATAAATTGGAATCCAACACTCGTTAGATTTTTATTTTTAATGCTAATCTTCGCAACAAAAGGCGTATTTATACTTGTCTATATCTTGTTAGCAATTAGCTTACCAGGGAAAAAACGTTCATTTACTAGTTCTTTTGAGCAGTTTACATCTAGTACTGGACAACGGACTAGCTCATCAAGTAAGAGTGGCCGTAAAATTATTAAAGATGTAGAAGTTACAGACGATAAATAATATTAATGATGAGGTGAAGATTCATGGGATTTTGGCAGCGCGTATTAATTAATGCCATACTGTTTTTGGCAATATCTGGTTTTTTTCCAGAGACTTTATTTGTTAAAAGTATCTGGGTTGCATTAATCGCCAGTTTTGTACTGGCCGTACTAAATATGCTAGTTAAACCGTTTTTAGTGATTTTATCACTGCCGGTAACTATTTTCAGTTTAGGATTTTTCTATCTGATTATAAATGCATTTATGTTACAAATGACGTCATTTTTTGTGGGTAATGAATTTAAATTTTCGAGCTTTTGGGCGGCATTTATCATCTCAATTGTGATGAGTATTGCTAATACAATCGTAACAAATTACTTTATTAGAAATAGACAATAGGGGGCATTAAGATGGCCAATGAAGTTTCAGTTAGAAATTTAGTAGATGCAATGGGATTAACTGTTTTAATTGGGAAAGAATACTTGGATGATAAAAAAATTACAACAAGTGATATTTCACGTCCTGGTCTAGAATTAACCGGGTATTTTAATTTTTATCCGAAAGAACGTATTCAATTATTTGGGATGACAGAACATGCTTATGCAAATGGACTGACTCCTGAAGATAGGCAGAATGTGATGAATCAATTAGCAACAGAACAAACACCATGTTTTGTTGTTTCAAATGATTTGGATGTGCCGCTAGAATTATTAGCTATCGTCAAAGAAAGACATATTCCAGTTCTAATTTCAAAACTAACAACGTCACGTCTATCTTCTAATATGGTTAACTTTTTGGAAGCTAAATTAGCTGAACGCCAGTCAATACATGGTGTTTTAGTTGATATTTATGGTCTTGGGGTCATGATTACAGGTGATTCTGGTGTTGGTAAATCAGAAACAGCGCTTGAATTAATTAGACGTGGACATCGGTTAATTGCAGATGATCGTGTTGATGTTTTCCAACAAGATGAGGAGACACTTGTTGGTGAGGCACCTGCAATTTTAAAACATTTACTTGAAATTCGAGGTATCGGTATTATCGATATCATGAACTTGTTTGGTGCAGGAGCTGTCCGTAATGACACTGATATTTCACTAATTATTCATCTAGAAAACTGGACTCCTGATAAACAATTTGATCGATTAGGTAATAATGATGAATTTGTTAAAATATTCAATGTGAATGTGCCAAAAATTTCTGTACCTGTTAAAACAGGACGTAATTTGGCCATTATCATTGAAGTCGCAGCAATGAACTTCCGTGCAAAAACAATGGGTTATGATGCTACTAAAGCATTTGAAGCTAATCTAAATGGCTTAATCCAAACAAATTCAAAAAAAGATTAAGGATTGGACGAGAGTAAATTGAATTATTTATTAGGTGCGTTGAATCCCATCGCAGTTAAATTAGGACCTATTGAAGTTCGTTGGTATGGTGTAATAATTGCGAGTGCAGTAATTCTAGCAGTTATTTTAGCCATTCTTGAAGGCAAAAAAATAGGAATAAATGAAGATACCATATATGATATGGTTCTATGGGCGTTGCCAATTTCAATTGTTTCTGCGCGACTCTATTACGTTGTGTTCGAGTGGTCTTATTACGCTCAACATCTCAGTGAAGTTTATCGAATTTGGGATGGTGGTATTGCTATCTATGGTGGGTTAATAGGCGCAATTATTACAGTGATTATTTTCTGTCAGCGTCGCCATTTGTCAGCATGGTTAATGTTTGATCTAGCGGCACCACTTGTGCTACTTGCGCAATCAATCGGCCGTTGGGGTAATTTTATGAACCAAGAAGCCCATGGTGGAAAAACGACGTTAGAGGCATTGCAAAATTTACATTTACCTGAATTTATTATTAACCAAATGAACATCAATGGCACCTACTATAAGCCAACATTTCTATACGAATCATTGTGGAGTTTTGTTGGATTCTTAATATTAATTGCCTTGAGACATCGAGTACACCTTTTCAAACGTGGAGAAATACTATTTGCATATCTAACTTGGTATTCATTTGGTCGTTTCTTTATCGAAGGAATGAGAACAGATAGCTTAATGTTATTTTCAACAATTCGTGTTTCTCAACTTCTCTCATTAGTGATTTTTATTGGATCAATTAGTTGGTTATTATTGAGAAGATATTGGGAACCGCAAAATCAATGGTATTTAGACGGACAATTGAAATAAAAATTTCTCATAGTTAATGCTATTAGAGGTAAAATTTGGTATGATTAGAATGAATAAATTTTGAAGGAGATTATATAATGACAAAAAAAGTAGCAGTATTAGGCGCCGGTTCTTGGGGTAGTATCCTTGCCGATATCCTAACTGAAAATGGTCATGACATCAGACTTTGGTCAAATGTTCCAGCACAAGTAGCAGAAATGAATGAGTTCCATACAAATAAGCATTACTTGGAAGATTACACTTATTCTAAAGACCTACATGCATATGAAGATTTAAAAGAAGCTTTGGATCAAGTTGACGCTATTTTATTTGTTGTTCCAACAAAAGCAAGCCGTATTGTTGCTAAACAAGTAGCAGCAATTTTAGAAGAAACAGGTAACAAACCAATTATTATTCATGCAAGTAAAGGACTAGAACAAGTCACACACAAACGTATTTCAGAAGTTATTGAAGAAGAAATTCCTGCTGACATTCGTGGTAGTGTTGTTGTCTTCTCTGGCCCAAGTCATGCTGAAGAAGTTGCAAATCGTGATTTAACAACAATTGTTTCAGCAAGTACTGATCCTGAAGCTGCAAGTTTTGTTCAAGATCTCTTTATGAATAAATTCTTAAGAATCTACACAAATAACGATGTTATCGGTGTTGAAATGGGCGCAGCTATGAAGAATATTATCGCCGTTGGTGCTGGTATGCTTCATGGTATGGGCTATGGCGATAACGCTAAAGCAGCTTTGATTACACGTGGATTAGCTGAAATTGCTCGTTTAGGGACATCATTTGGTGCTAACCAATTAACCTTTATGGGACTTTCTGGTGTTGGTGATTTAATCGTTACAGCTACAAGTGTTCATTCACGTAACTGGCGTGCTGGAGACCAATTAGGTCAAGGTAAATCATTAGATGCTGTTGTTGCTGATATGGGTATGGTTATCGAAGGTGTTGGTACTGCTAAGGCTGCTTATGAATTAGCACAACAACAAGGAATTGATATGCCAATCACAAATGCAATTTATGACGTTTTATACAATAATAAAGAAATTAAATCAGTGATTGAAGCTTTGATCAATCGTGAAGGTAAATCTGAATTAGCAGAATAAAAGGGGATTAGACTATGCAAAAAGTTAAAAAAGCCATTATTCCGGCTGCTGGACTAGGGACTCGTTTCTTACCAGCAACTAAAGCGATGGCAAAAGAAATGCTCCCAATTGTTGATAAACCAACGATTCAATTTATTGTTGAAGAGGCGCGTCAATCGGGTATTGAAGATATTTTGATTGTTACGGGTAAAGGTAAGCGACCAATTGAAGATCATTTTGATTCGGTGCCAGAACTGGAAGCGAATTTAGCTGCAAAGCATAAAGACGAATTATTAAAATTAGTTGAAGAAACAACGGATATTAATTTGTATTTTGTTCGTCAATCTCATCCACGAGGTCTTGGCGATGCCGTTTTAATGGCTAAAGACTTTGTTGGGGATGAACCTTTTGTTGTCATGTTAGGCGATGATTTAATGGAAGATAAAGTACCATTAACGCGTCAACTCATGAATCGCTTTGATGAGACACATGCTTCAACTTTAGCGGTGATGAAAGTCCCTCATGAAGAAGTTTCAAAATACGGTGTGATTAATCCTGAATTAGAAGTTAAACCTGGATTATTCAATGTTAAAAACTTTGTTGAAAAACCTACACCTGAAGAAGCACCTAGTGACTTGGCTATTATTGGACGTTACTTATTAACACCTGAAATTTTTGGTATCTTAGAACATCAAAAACCAGGTGCTGGTAATGAAATTCAATTAACGGATGCCATCGATGCATTGAACAAGGTGCAACGTGTTTTCGCTCATGAATTTAAAGGAACCCGATACGATGTTGGCTATAAATTTGGCTACTTAAAAACAAGTATTGAGTATGGTTTGAAACATAAAGAAGTTAAAGATGAATTAAAAGAATATTTGAAGACTTTAGGCGCAAAATTAATTGCAGAAGATACAGCAAAAAATAAGTAGCCTAATTCTTACAGTAAAGCAGGTTTCAAGTTCAACTCACTTGGGACCTGTTTTTGATGTTAAAGCAATTAAATAGACAAAAAAAGTAACATAGGGTATTGTTGAATTACTTACTAAAAGAAAGAAGGTTGAACTAATGACAAAAAAATATGATGTTGTTGTGATTGGTGCTGGGCCCGGTGGAATGACTGCCGCACTCTATGCATCACGTGCAAATCTATCGGTTTTAATGATTGATCGTGGGATTTATGGTGGCCAAATGAACAATACGGCTGAAGTTGAAAATTATCCTGGATTTAAATCAATCTTAGGCCCTGATTTAGCAAAAGAAATGTACGAAAGTTCGACACAATTTGGTGCAGAATATGCATACGGTAGTGTAACCGATATTACAATTGAAGGCGATACTAAACTCATCACAACAGATAATGATGTTTTTGAAACAAAAGCTTTAATTATCGCAACTGGATCAGAATACAAAAAATTGGGTGCTGAAGGCGAAGATACCTTTAGTGGCCGAGGTGTATCTTACTGTGCAGTCTGTGATGGTGCTTTCTTCAAAAATCGTGAAGTCATCGTTATCGGTGGCGGTGATTCAGCAATCGAAGAAGGTTCTTATTTATCAAAATTAGCTTCAAAAGTGACGGTAATTCATCGTCGTGACAAATTACGCGCTCAAAAAATCTTACAAGATCGTGCCTTTGCGGATGATAAAATATCTTTTGTTTGGGATACTAATGTCACAGAGATTGTTGGTGACGATCGTAAAGTAACTGGCGTTAAAGTAACGAATAATAAAACAGGTGAAACATCTGAAATTCCTGCTAGTGGTGTCTTCATTTATGTTGGTGTTAAACCAATGACAACAGCATTCACAAAGCTTGGAATTACTGACGATTATGGTTGGATTCCAACTGACGAAAATATGCTAACAAATGTACCAGGTATTTTCGCAGTTGGTGATGTGCGTAAGAAAGAATTGCGTCAAATTACAACTGCAGTTGGTGACGGTGGTATTGCTGGACAACAAACATTTAGTTACCTTGAATCATTAAATGATGCAGAATTAAGTTAAATTATAGAATAAGCCTTTTGAGGCTTATTTTTTTATTTACTTGACTTTATGTGCATGTGAACATTATAATAATCTAATCCGCTTATGAAAAAAATTAAACATATGCGTAAATTTAAGTGAGAAGAGAGTTAGAATGACAAACAAAAAAAGAAACACAATTGGTGCTGTTTTATTAATTGCGACTTTTGCCGCTTTATTAAATCAAACATTGATGATTACAGCATTACCAAAATTAATCACCGTTTTAAATGTTAACCTTGCAACCGCACAATGGTTAACGACGGGTTATGTTTTAATGGTCGGAATTTCGACACCATTATCAGCAATTTTATATGAAAAATATTCAACAAGACAAATATTTGTCGGTATTATGGTTGTCTTTTTAATCGGAAGTATCGTTGCATCAAGTGGCGCTAATTTTTGGGCAATCTTAATTGGTCGCTTAATCCAAGCTGCTGCCGGTGGCGTATTGACTACATTTACGATGATTAGTGTCATTGCAATTAACCCAATTGAACGCCGTGGCGTTGTAATGGGACTTGCTATGCTTGTTATCTCAGCTGCTCCAGCAATTGGACCAACTTTATCAGGTATTATGATTACATTTTTACCATGGAGAGCATTATTTATTTTCATTATTCCAATCATGTTAATTTTATTAATTGTTGGGGTTTGTATTTTACCTAACTATTCAGAAAAGACAGATGTTAAAATTGATTTTAAATCATTCTTCTTATCACTAGTTGGACTTGCTACAATTTTAATTGGTATTTCAATTATTGGAGACCAATTATTAGTTGCACTTGTCCTTATTGTGATTGGTGTTTTAGCATTAATCTATTTTGGCCGTCGTCAATTAGCTTTAAAAGAACCATTTTTAAATATTCGAATTTTCAAAGTACGTTCATTCTCAACTATGATTGCATTAATTATGTTAGTTTTTGGTATTTTAATGGCAACAGAATTAGTTATGCCAATGTTCTTAGAAAATAATCAACATTTATCAGGAATGACTGCTGGATTAATTATGTTACCGGGTGCTGCAATTAATGCTATTATTTCACCTATTGTTGGTAACCTTTATGATCAATACGGTTATAAAAAAATATTTATATTTGGCTTTTTGATGTTGATGATTTCAGTACTACCAATGTTATTCTTAACAATTGAATTTCCTGTTTGGTTATCAGTTGTTACTTACGCTATTCGATTAACAGGGGTTGGTGCTATTATGGCTCCAGCAACAACAGAATCTTTAAAAGATTTAAATCCAATGGAAATAAATCATGCAACAACATTAACGAATACATTAAGACAAGTTAGTGGTTCATTATTTAATACCGTTATTATTGTTATTGCTAGTATTCCTGCATCATTTGTTGTTGGATACAAATATTCAATGATCTTTATCATGGTTGTCTCAATTGTAATTGGACTAGTTGGACTAATCTATTTCAGAAAAACAAGTAAAGCTTAAGGAGTTTTGAGATGCAAAATATGAATGGAAATTCTTTTTACGATACACATGAAGTTGAGAAATTAACAACAATTTACAACAGAATGATTCGATTAAGAATAAATGATACGTTAAAAGGGTTTGAACTTTCTGAGAGTAACTTTTTTTACGTGTTGTTAGTTTGTGAGTCACCTGGCGTTAGTCAGGATGAGCTAATCCAAAATATTTATCGGGATCACAGTGTTGTGACACGTGCTATCTCAAAATTAATTAAAGATGGTTGGCTTGAAAAAAAAATGTCGTCCGCAGATAAACGACGGACTGAACTTTATCCTACAGCAAAAGCGATTAATAATTATCAAGATATTTTTGATAGAATTACAGTCGTTAATGATGAAAGTATATCGGTGCTTAGTGAAGAAGAAATTAAGCAATTTGAGCATATTTTGGAAAAGGTAATTAAATCAGGAATTGAACGTGAGCGACTTGCTGGAAGAAAGATATCAGAATTATTCTGATATCTTTTTTATTATCCTGAATAGTAAGCGCATTTATTGTATAATAGTAATATTATATGAATGGGAGTGATATTTTGACTTGGGAAGATAATTATTTAACTTGGTTAAATGAAGAAACACTAGACGCAACATTAAAAAATCAGATTGTTTCGCTTAAAAATAATCAAGAAGATTTAAAAGAATCTTTTTACCAACCAATGGAATTTGGAACTGCTGGTATGCGTGGCTTGATGGGTCCTGGTATTAACCGGATGAACATCTACACGATTCGTCAAGCAACTGAAGGATTAGCTCGCTTTATGGATACGTTAGATGATGCAACTAAAATGCGCGGTGTCGCAATTAGTTATGATTCGCGTTACCAATCACAAGAATTTGCGATGGAATCAGCTAAAGTTTTAGGCGCACATGGTATTCCAAGCTTTGTTTTTGAAAGCTTACGTCCCACACCAGAATTATCGTTTGCAGTCCGCCATTTAGCTACTTACGCCGGAATTATGATAACGGCTAGCCATAATCCTAAACAATATAATGGCTATAAAATTTATGGTGAAGACGGTGGCCAAATGCCACCTAAAGAATCAGATATGATTACTGGTTTTGTTCGCGAAGCTGATGATTTATTTGCCATTAAAGTAGGTGATGAGACAGTATTAAAAGCTGATAAAACACTCCAAATTATTGGTGAAGAAGTTGACGCTGCGTATCTTGCTGAAGTTAAAAAAGTGACAATTAATCAAAAATTAGTTGATGAAGTTGGTGCTTCAATGAAACTTGTTTTCACACCACTTCATGGAACAGGTAAAATGTTGGGTGAACGTGCTTTGAAACAAGCTGGATTTGAACAATTTAAGATTGTGCCTGAACAAGCTGAAGGTGATCCTGAATTCCCAACAATCAAGTTACCTAACCCAGAAGACGCACCAGCATTTGATTTAGCTATCAAATGGGGTCGACGTGAACATGCTGATTTATTAATCGCTGTTGATCCAGATGCTGATCGTATGGGTGTCGCTGTACGTCAAACTGATGGTGAATATAAATTATTAACAGGTAATCAAATTGCTGCTCTAATGTTCAATTATATTTTAACTGCTAGCGAAGAAGCAGGAACTTTACCCGCTAATGCCGTTGGCGTTAAATCAATTGTATCAAGTGAACTTGCAACTAAGATTGCTGAAGCACATCATGCTAAAATGATTAATGTCTTAACAGGATTCAAATTTATTGCGGAACAAATTCAAAACTATGAAGAAACAAATGAACATACCTTTATGTTTGGTTTTGAAGAAAGTTATGGTTACTTAATTCGTCCTTTCGTTCGTGATAAAGATGCTATCCAAGCATTAGTAATGTTATCTGAAGTAGCTGCTTACTACAAACAATTTGATAAAACATTGTCAGATGGATTAGATGATTTATTTAAAGAATATGGTTATTACGCTGAAAATACTAAAGCGTTAACGTTTGAAGGTATTGAAGGTGTTCAAAAAATCAAAGATTTAATGACAATCTTCCGTGATGACGCACCTAAAGATTTTGCTGGCTATAAAGTCGCTAAATTAGAAGACTTCACAACGGGTATGGCGCAATTAGCTGATGGATCATCTGAAGAAATCGGATTACCAACTGCAAATGCGTTGAAATATATCTTAGAAGATGGTTCTTGGATTGCAATTCGTCCTTCAGGGACTGAACCAAAAATTAAATTCTACGTGGGAACGCAAGCTGAAACTGATGAAAAAGCACAAGCTAAGTGTCTTGCATTTGAAGAAGCAATTATGGCAATTGTCAACGCCTAACTAAAAAAGTAGTGCTAAATTTACATTTAGCACTACTTTTTTTGACCTTAAATGGGTTACAAAATTTATAAGCAAATAAAACAGTATTTTGTAAACAACTTTTTAAGATTTATTATTTTCTTTCAGGGCTGATTAACTTGTTTAGTTTCTATTTATTCATTTTTTTCTTTTTAAAGCGGTGATAAAGGTAGGCGATTCCAAGAAAGTAGATGGAAGCGAGTAGGGACGACACGGGGAGAACGCTAAAGATAGTCGGTGGAACAATCATTGCAAGCAATGGAAAGGCATAAGCGGCTGGAATTTTAACTTTGAAAAGATGGAGTATACAAAAAACGAGAGGCATAGTGATTAAGGCGACAACAACATTGGAATCGATTACCATGCAGGCGAGAACACCGATCGTTGCTGAAAGCGTCAAGGCAGTAACCTGTTTGAACACCATTTTTGCCGGATACATCGGCTTTTGTAGCACCTCGAAAAAAACGACAAGAATCGGTGGAATAGCGGCCATCAAAGGCTTTCCAGCAATCGTCACGAGACCAACCCAAATGAGTGAAGAAACGAGAAATAAAAGCATAGCCTGATAGTTAAGGTTTGTTTTTTTTGCGTAGTTTTGATCGAGTTTACGGCCTTTAACGACAATCATCTCGATGAAAGTGAAAATGATGATGGCAATGATGAATGAATATTTGGACGCATTAACGATGATTGGCAAGAGACCTGTAGCCAATGAAGGCGCCAGTGCCGATCGGGTTACCACTAATAGAAAGACCATGATGGCGATCATTAGGCAGATTTTAATTGTGTAAGAAATCTCAAGTAAATTGATGCCAAAACCGATAATTGCGGTGACAGAAGGCAGCAAAAAAAGATTAAACGAACGATCTAACCAATTGGCTTCGTGGTAAATCCACAGTCCAACTGTTAACGCGGCGATTTCAGGTAAAATAATTTCTGAATCATGTAAAAGTGACGCGGCTTGTACCATGATTAAAATCAAGATAAAACCGGTTAAGTATTCAACGGTTTTATTGGCTAAAAACTTCAAAAAAATGTCCTCCTTAAATATAAAGCATGAAAATAAGCATAACATAAAAAAGTAAGGTAAAGTTGCGCGACGTGTTCCAATTGATGTATCAAGCGTTTGCAATGTGAATCAGTTTATTTTTTTGTTAAAAGTTGATGATACTTGAATTAACTTTTCCATATGTGGTAAGATTGTAAAAATTTATATAAAAAATGAGAGGGAGCTGTTAATTATGGGAATGCATCAATACCTACAAAGTTTAAGTAATTTAGAAACGTTAAAACGAGCACCAGGATATTTTAAATATGAAGATCATTCGGTAGCGGAACATTCATTCAAAGTAACAGAAGCTGCTCAATTTTTAGGTGATGTTGAAGAAAATGCAGGAAATACGATTGATTGGCGCATGTTGTATGAAAAAGCGTTGAATCATGATTATACAGAACGATTCATTGGTGATATTAAAACACCCGTTAAATATGCAACAACAACGCTAAGAGAAATGTTAGCAAATGTTGAGGAATCATTATCTGAGAATTTTATTGTGAACGAAATTCCAGAAGAATTCCAAGATGCCTATCGTCGTAGATTATCAGAAGGTAAGGATGATACTTTAGAAGGTAAAATCTTGTCTGTAGCTGATAAATTAGATTTATTATATGAATCATTTGGCGAAATTCAAAAGGGTAATCCTGAATCAGTTTATACTGAAATTTATCAAGAAAGCTTAAAAACGATTCTTGAATTTTCAGATTTAGCGAGTGTTCAGTATATTCTACAAGAAATTCTTCCAGAATTATTAACGGAAGATTTCACAGATAAAGATAAAATTAAAAAAATAACCTTGGATATTATTAAGAAATAGAGTACACATAGGTTAAGGATTGCGTTGTATGCTAGAATAATGCATACAAGGTAGTCCTTTTTTGCTTAAAGAATAGGGAGAAATTAATGAAAACGGCAATTGTAACAGATAGTGCGTCATATATTGATCCAAAAGTAGCCAAAGATAAAAATATTATTGTTGTACCAATCACGGTTATTTTTGGGCAACAGACTTATTTAGAAGATGTGGAAATCTCTGCTTCAGAATTTTATCAAAGAATGAAAGATACGGATAAGTTACCCACAACGTCACAAGTCACAATGGGACAAATGCAAAGTGTCTTCGATAAATTAATTGAAGAGGGATTTGATGAAGTAATTTCAATTCATCTATCAACAGGTATCACAAGTTTTGTGGATAATTTACGTGCTTATTCAAAAACTGTGGAAGGAATTACGGTATATCCGATTGATTCTAAAGCAGCAAGTTCAGCAGAAGCCTTTCTTGTATTAAAAGCTGCTCAATTAGTGGCGCAAGGTGAGCATGCAGACACGATTGTACCTAAAATAGAAGCAATGCGTGAAACGGTGGGTATTTTCTTTGTTGTGGATAACTTGAGCCATTTACTTAGAACGGGCCGTATGACGAATGGTGCTGCGTTTGTGGGTAACTTATTACAAATTAAACCAATTCTGACCTTTAATCATGAAGGTCAAATTATCCCTTTAACTAAGGAACGGACAAAGAAGCGTGCTTTTCAACGGGTAATGGCAGATTTTTCTGATGCGATTAACTCAGTTGATTATCCAATTCGAGTAAGTATCGTTGATGCGAACAATCCTGAAGAGAGTACAAAATGGGTCTCATTTATTAAAACCAACTATCCTAATATTCCAGTTGAGGTTAGTCATATTGGGCCTGTTATTGGCGTCCATACTGGAGAAAAAACAATGGGTCTTATTTGGGGTCGTGATTATTTAGTTGATTAAGTTATTCTGAAAAAATAAGTGAGATAACGTGCGAAAGTATGTTCGGTATGCTAATATAATTAGTAGAGAATAATCATTTTTAAATGAGCCTGGGTAGGTTATTCCAGGCTTTTTTTAATTTCTAAAAATGATTGTATTGGAGGGGTTAACTTGATTGATAGACATGATGATGGCGTTTTTGACTTAGTTTCAAAGTACGAACCAACTGGAGACCAACCGAATGCGATTAAAACTTTAGTTGATGGATTAAATGATGGTAAAAAAGAACAAGTATTACTGGGTGCAACGGGAACGGGTAAGACGTTTACCATTTCAAATGTGATTAAAGAAGTTAATCGTCCCACATTAGTCCTTGCGCATAATAAAACATTGGCTGGACAATTATATGGTGAATTAAAAGAATTCTTCCCGAATAATGCGGTGGAATATTTTGTGAGTTATTATGATTACTACCAACCAGAAGCTTACGTTCCTTCAAGTGATACGTATATTGAAAAAGATTCCAGTATTAACGATGAAATTGATAAATTACGACATTCTGCAACAAGTTCATTATTAGAACGTAATGATGTGATTGTTGTTGCATCTGTCTCAAGTATCTTTGGATTAGGTGATCCAACAGAATATCGTGATCATGTTATTTCATTGCGTACTGGAATGACAATGGAACGTGATGATTTACTTAGAAAATTAGTCGATATACAATTCGAACGAAATGATATTGATTTTCAACGTGGTCGGTTTAGAGTTCATGGAGATATTGTGGAAATTTTCCCAGCATCTCGTGATCAAAAAGCTGTTCGTATTGAATTTTTTGGCGATGAAATCGATCGTATTCGTGAAGTTGATTCATTAACAGGTGAAGTTATGGGTGAACTTGAACACATGGCTATTTTCCCCGCAACGCATTTCATGACGAATGATGATGTGATGGATCATGCCATTGAAGGTATTGAAGTTGAATTGGCTGATCGATTAAAAGAATTAAAAGATGAAGATAAATTATTAGAAGCCCAACGTATCGATCAACGAACTACTTATGATTTAGAAATGTTACGTGAAATGGGCTATACATCCGGAATTGAAAACTATTCCCGCCATATGGATGGACGTAAACCTGGCGAACCTCCATATACATTAATTGATTTCTTTCCCAAAGATTTCTTGATCGTAGTTGATGAATCTCATGTAACCATGCCTCAAATTCGAGGGATGTACAATGGTGATCGCGCTCGTAAACAAATGTTAGTAGATTACGGATTCCGTTTACCTAGTGCACTGGATAACCGACCATTAACGATTGCGGAATTTGAAGAGCACGTTAATCAAGTCATTTATATGTCTGCAACACCAGGACCTTACGAAATGGAACGGACGTCAGATGTTGTTCAACAAATTATTCGACCAACTGGATTACTAGATCCAATCATTGAAGTTCGTCCAATTATGGGCCAAATTGATGATTTAGTTGGCGAAATTAATTTACGTATTGAACGCAATGAACGTGTCTTTGTCACAACATTAACCAAGAAAATGTCAGAAGATTTAACTGATTATTTGAAAGAGTTGGGGATGAAAGTTGCGTACTTGCATAGTGATATTAAAACGATGGAACGAACGAAAATTATTCGCGATTTACGCTTAGGCACATATGATGTTTTAATTGGAATTAACTTATTACGTGAAGGTATTGATGTTCCTGAAGTGTCATTAGTGACAATTTTAGATGCCGATAAAGAAGGTTTCTTACGTAGTGAACGTTCTCTAGTTCAAACAATTGGTCGTGCAGCTCGTAACGAAAACGGACGAGTGATTATGTATGCTGATAAAGTGACGGATTCAATGAAGGGCGCAATGGAAGAAACGCAACGCCGCCGTGATGTCCAAATGGCATATAATGAGGAACATCATATTACGCCAACTACGATTAAAAAAGCCATTCGTGAGTTAATTACGCCAACAAAAATTGAAGATAATTCAGGAACTGTTAAAACCTTTACCGAAACTGAATTTTTGGATATGGATAAAAAGGAACAACAAGATATGGTTGATCGCTTAGAAGGACAAATGAAAGAAGCAGCTAAAAAATTAGATTTCGAAACAGCTGCATCATTGCGTGATACGGTATTAGAATTAAAAACACAAATGTTATAAATAGGGGGATATTTCTTGAAAAATGATAAAATTGTGATCCATGGTGCGCGTGCGCATAATTTAAAAAATGTGGATGTCACTATCCCAAGAGATAAATTAGTTGTGATTACGGGACTTTCAGGATCAGGGAAAAGCTCATTAGCTTTTGATACACTTTATGCTGAAGGACAACGTCGCTATGTTGAAAGT
Source organism: Dellaglioa sp. CoH-57-MRSF-22 (assembly GCF_056781895.1). The sequence continues at coordinate 205,767 of NZ_JBXAXT010000003.1, forward strand.
TTATCAGCATATGCACGTCAATTTTTAGGGCAGATGGATAAGCCAGATGTTGACTCAATTGATGGGTTATCACCTGCTATTTCGATTGACCAAAAAACAACTTCAAAAAACCCACGATCAACAGTTGGGACAGTCACTGAAATTAATGATTATTTAAGATTATTATGGGCTAGAGTTGGACATCCAATTTGTCCAAATGATGGTCATGAAATCACGAGTCAATCCGTTGAACAAATGGTTGACCGTGTTTTAGAGTTAAAAGAGCGTACAAAACTTCAAATTTTATCACCTATTATTCGCAATAAAAAAGGACAACATAAAAAGATATTTGAAACGATCAAACGAGAAGGATTCGTCCGTGTTCGAGTTGATGGCGAGCTTCATGATATTGATGAAGAATTTGATCTTGAAAAAAAGGTCAAACACTCTATTGATATTGTGATTGATCGGATTGTTGTCAAAGAGGGCATTCGCTCACGTTTATTTGATTCATTTGAAGCAGCATTACGTTTATCTTCTGGCTACGCCACTGCAGATATTCTTGATGGTGATACAGATGGTGCAACAATTCAATTTTCCGAACATTATGCATGTCCTATTTGTGGATTTACAGTTGGAGAATTAGAACCACGTTTGTTCTCATTTAATGCACCATTTGGTGCTTGTGAAACTTGTGATGGTTTAGGAATGAAGTTAGAAGTCGATGAAGATTTAGTCGTTCCAGATCCAACTAAAACGCTAGCAGAAGGGGCAATTGAGCCATGGAATCCTATTAGTTCGCAATATTACCCATCGATGTTAGCCCAAGCTGCAGAAGCTTTTGGAATTCCAATGGATGTGCCATTTGAAAAGTTAACAGATGAACAACGTGATATTGTTTTGAATGGCGCTGGAACACGTGAATTTCATTTCCATTACGCTAATGACTTTGGTGGCGTTCGTGATGTAGATGCATTATTTGAAGGGGTTATTACAAATATTAGTCGTCGTCATACGGAGACTAATAGTGACTTTACGCGTGAACAAATGCGTAAATATATGACCAGCTTAACGTGTCAAACATGTCACGGTTACCGCTTGAATCGTAAAGCATTAGCCGTCCAAATTAATGGCCAACATATTGGTAAAATTTCCGCACTTTCAATTGGTGACGGCTTACCTTTCTTTGATAACGTTAACTTGTCAGAAAAAGAATCAATTATTGCAGCACCTATTTTGAAAGAAATTCGTGACCGCTTAACATTCTTACAAAATGTTGGCTTAAATTATCTGACATTATCACGTTCTGCAGGAACACTTTCAGGTGGAGAAGCACAACGGATTCGACTAGCCACGCAAATTGGCTCTAATTTATCGGGTGTTTTATATATTTTAGATGAACCTTCAATCGGGTTGCATCAACGTGATAATGATCGCTTAATTGAATCACTTAAGAAAATGCGTGATTTGGGTAATACTTTAATTGTGGTTGAACATGATGAGGATACCATGATGGCTGCTGATTATTTAATTGATGTTGGTCCTGGTGCTGGTGAATTAGGTGGTGAAATTGTTGCTGCTGGAACGCCCACACAAGTTAAAAAGAGTCGCAAATCATTAACTGGACAATATTTATCAGGAAAGAAATTTATATCATTACCTGATGAACGACGTGCTGGCAATGGTAAGAAGATTCGAATTACCGGCGCAAAAGAGAATAACTTAAAAAATGTAACGGTCGATTTTCCTTTAGGTAAATTCATTTCAGTTACAGGTGTCTCAGGTTCCGGTAAATCAACTTTAGTGAATGGTATTTTGAAAAAGGTATTATCACAAAAGTTAAATCGAAATTCTGAAAAACCAGGTAAATATAAATCAGTTTCTGGTGTTCAAAATATTGAAAGTGTTATTAATATTGATCAAAGTCCAATTGGTCGAACACCGAGAAGTAATCCCGCAACTTATACAGGCGTCTTCGATAATATTCGTGATTTATTTGCGGAAACTAACGAAGCAAAATTACGTGGTTATAAAAAAGGTCGTTTTAGTTTTAATGTCAAAGGTGGACGTTGTGAAGCCTGCAAAGGTGACGGGATTATTAAAATAGAAATGAATTTCCTACCAGATGTCTATGTGCCATGTGAAATTTGTCACGGGGCACGCTATAACTCTGAAACACTTGAAGTGACTTACAAAGGTAAGACAATCTCTGATATTTTAGATTTAAAAGTTGGCGAAGCTTTGAAATTCTTCGAACCAATTCCTAAAATCAGACGTAAACTGCAGACAATTGTTGATGTTGGTTTGGGCTATGTTTCGTTAGGCCAATCGGCAACAACATTATCAGGTGGTGAAGCGCAACGGATGAAGTTAGCTTCTGAATTACATCGTCAATCAAATGGTAAGAGTTTTTATATTCTTGATGAACCAACAACTGGTTTGCATACAGATGACATTAAACGCCTACTTAGCGTTTTAAATCGTTTGGTTGATGCGGGTAACACAGTCTTGGTTATTGAACATAACTTAGATGTGATTAAAACATCTGACTATTTAATTGATTTAGGTCCAGAAGGCGGCGAAGGTGGCGGAACGATTCTTGCGACTGGAACACCAGAAGAAATTGCTGAAGTGCCTGAAAGTTATACGGGACACTATTTAAAACCAATCTTAGAACGTGATCGTGCGAGAATGAATAAATAAATTAAGAAGTCAGATGAAAATCTGGCTTTTTTTTATTCCTTTTTTTTTAAAAAGTGTTAACTTTAAAGAAGACATAAAATAAATTGGAGGAACGGCTGACCATGGGCAATAACTATAAGAGTGTTTTTGATATTATTGGACCTGTTATGATCGGACCATCTAGTTCACATACAGCTGGTGCCGCTAAAATCGGTAAGGTTGGATTTCAATTATTTAATGGGAGAATCACTAAATTAAAAGTTCGCTATTATGAATCATTCGCAAAAACACATCGCGGGCACGGGACTGATTTTGCGACCGTTGCTGGGGTATTAGGCTTTGAACCTGATGATGTCCGTTGCCCACAGTCAATTCAGATTGCGGAAAAAATGGGGATTGAGATTCAGTTTATTGAAGATGCACACCCAAGTCCAATTAACCATCCGAATAGTGTTAAATTAACGATTGAAAATGAGACAAAAAAAATCGAATTAATGGGTTGCTCAATTGGTGGTGGCACAATTGAAATTAGGGCTTTCACTATAAAAAAACAACAATTTTTTCCAAAGGGTAGTTTACCGATACTAGTGTTGGAAGCTAATCCAGTAAATAAAAATAAAATTCAAAAACAAATCGAAAAATCGACAACTATTGTTATGCAAAGTGAATCTGAGTTAATGCCAGAGGATATTATGTATGAATATGATTTATCCAAGAATATTACTGAGACTGATATTAAGCAACTGCGATTATTAACGCACAATCTCATTTATTTAAAATAGGAGGTTCCATCTTGTATAAAAGTATTGCTGAGTTAGTTTCAACTGCTAATAAAGAACACAAATTAGTTTCAGAATTAATGATTGAACAAGAAATGGCGCAATCAAGTGAAACTAGAGACGTTATCATTGAAAAAATGTCTGCTAATCTTGAAGTGATGAAGCAAGCGATTGAAAAGGGATCAAATGGTGAAGGCGTTTCTTCAGCAACGGGATTAACGGGTGGAGATGCGGTCTTACTACGGAAATATCGTGAGAAAGGGCACTCTTTATCTGGGGATGCTAACTTAGAGGCGATGCAATATGCAATTGCGACTAATGAAGTCAATGCTTCGATGGGACTTATTTGTGCGACACCGACTGCAGGTTCATCTGGAACGTTGCCTGGGGTTATTTTCATGATACAAAAACGATTAAATTTATCACATGAAAAGATGTTACAAGCTTTATTTACGTCAAGTGCCTTTGGAATGATCGTGGCAAATAATGCCATGATTGCCGGAGCGACTGGTGGCTGTCAGGCAGAAGTCGGCAGTGCATCAGCAATGGCAGCAGCTGCCGCCGTTGAGGTTACTGGTGGAACGCCGGAACAATGTGCAGAGGCTTTTGCGATGGGACTTAGTAATTTATTGGGACTGGTTTGTGATCCAGTTGCTGGATTAGTTGAAATTCCATGTATCAAGCGAAATGCAATAGGAGCCGTGAATGCTTTAACGGCAGCAGATATGGCACTTGCTGGATTATCTAACAAAGTACCAGCTGATGAAGTTATTATGGCTATGAAAGACATTGGCGAACGTATGCCGAGCTCGCTTAGAGAAACTGGGATTGGTGGATTAGCTAGTACACCAACGGGCCAAGCAATTAAAATGAAAATATTTGGTGAAACGATATAGGGTTGGAAACAACTCTTTTTTTGTGCGCAGATACAAAAGAAACACCAGGTATGTTATAATAATTATAGTAGATTTGGAGGAATGAATATGACAGATACGTTAGAGCTAGTTGTAATTACAGGGATGAGTGGGGCCGGTAAGACGGTCGCAATGCAAAGTTTTGAAGATTTAGGTTATTTTTGTATTGATAACTTACCACCAACTTTATTACCTAAGTTCTGGGAGTTGGTAAAAGAGTCAGGTAAAATTTCAAAAATTGCCCTTGTTATGGATTTAAGATCAAGAGCTTTTTATGATGAAATTATCGAAATGTTATCAGGATTTGATAACACTGAATTTGTAACCACTAAAATTGTCTTTCTTGACGCATCAGATGCAGAATTAGTTTCTCGTTACAAAGAAACAAGACGTGCGCATCCGTTAGCAATGGAAGGCCGTCTGATGGATGGCATTGAAAAAGAACGTGACTTATTAAATGATATTAAAACACAAGCACAATTAGTGATTAATACGACTAATTTGTCACCACGTCAGTTACGTGAAGAGATTTTTCATAATTTTGAAACCAGAGAAACAGCTAATTTTCATGTTGAAGTCTTATCATTCGGATTTAAATATGGCCTACCTATCGATGCAGATATCGTGATGGATGTCCGTTTCTTACCTAACCCACACTATATTCCAGAATTAAAACCACAAACTGGCTTAGATAAGGCAGTTTATGATTATGTGATGAAACAACCAGCTACAGAAGGTTTTTATACCAAATTTGAATCGTTAATTGAGTCAATTTTACCTGGCTACGAAGCTGAAGGTAAAACCAATTTAACGATTGCGATTGGCTGTACTGGTGGACAACATCGCTCAGTTGCTTTAGCTAAAAGATTGAGTGAAGAATTGAAAATTAACTATCCGGTGAACGTTACACACCGTGATATTAATAAAAGTAAAGAATCGGTCAATCGATCATGACGAGAAGTGGACATAGACCTAAGATAGTCGTTATTGGTGGCGGAACAGGGCTACCCGTTATTTTAAAAAGTTTAAGAGATAAAAATGCTGATATCACGGCGATTGTAACGGTTGCTGATGATGGTGGTTCGTCAGGTATTATCAGAGATTACGTGAATGTTGTGCCGCCTGGTGATATTCGTAATGTTATTGCCGCATTATCTGAGTTACCAGAAATATATTTAGATATATTCCAGTATCGGTTTGATACGTCCGATCGATTTTTTGCAGGACATGCGATTGGTAATTTAATTATTGCAGCACTAACTGAAATGAAAAATGGTGTTTTTGCTTCTGTCCAAGAATTATCAGAAATGATGAGAGTTGATGGACATGTCTATCCCGTTGCGGATGAACCGTTAGTATTAAATGCAGAATTTTCTGATGGCACTTTTTTAGCGGGGGAAGCAGAAATAACTGCCGCTAGAAAATCAATTAAGCGTGTTTGGGTAACCTCAAGTGAAAAAAGTGAAACTAGTGTGCCAGAAGCTGTACCAGAAGTTGTTCAAGCTATTCTTGAAGCAGACCAAATTGTCCTTGGACCTGGGAGTTTGTTCACAAGTATTTTGCCTAATTTAGTTATTGGTAATGTGGGTAAGGCACTGTCTGAAACAAAAGCAGAAGTTGTTTATATCTGTAATATTATGACGCAAAAGGGTGAAACAGAACATTTTACTGATGCTGATCATGTGCGTATTTTGAATGGGCACCTAGGTAAATGTTTTGTGAATACAGTGCTTGTGAATACGGCACCGGTTCCTGAAGGTTATATGGATAAAGAAAAATATGATGAGAATTTAATTCAAGTTGAACATGACTTTAATGGATTAAGGGAACAACATTGTCGAGTGATTTCATCTAACTTCTTAAAATTAAAAGATCAAGGTGTCTTCCATGATGGCAATAAAGTCGTTGAAGAATTAATCCGTTTAGTTGGTCGACCAAATCGCGAATTAAGACATAGAAAGACTATTTAGTACAGAGATAAGGTGAAAGAATGTCATATGCAAGTGAAGTGAAAAAAGAATTAACGACCCTCAAAGTCAGAAAAAATAATGCTAAAGCAGAGTTAATGGCGTTAATTAGAATGAATGGGTCTTTGAGTATTATTAATCATCAATTTGTTTTAAATGTTCAGACTGAGAATCCCGCAATTGCGAGACGGATTTATGAACTTTTAAATGAATTTTATGACATTACAAGTGAACTATTAGTTCGTCGTAAAATGAAATTAAAGAAAAATAATATTTATATTGTACGTTTAAAAACAGGTAGTGATTTTGTTTTAAAAGACCTGGATATCATTGAAGATATGCAACTTAAAATGGGTGTACCAATGGATCTGTTGGCCCATGATGATATGATGATGCGTTCATATTTACGTGGGGCATTTTTGGCAGGTGGTTCTGTTAATAATCCTGAAACAAGCCGTTATCATTTGGAAATTTACTCAGTCTATGAAGAACATAATCAAACAATTTGCGAAATGATTAATAAATTTGGATTCAACGCTAGAATGACTGAACGTCGAAGTGGTTATATCGTTTATTTAAAAGAAGCAGAAAAAATTGCTGATTTCTTGTCATTAATTGGCGCAACAACGGCTATGTTGAAGTTTGAAGATATTAGGATTGTCCGCGATATGCGTAATTCAGTTAATCGCATGGTTAATTGCGAAACAGCTAATATGAATAAAGTGGCGGATGCTGCGAATAAACAAATTGCTAATATTGAGTTTATTGCACATTCTGTTGGTTTAGGGCAATTACCTTCTAAATTAAAAGAAGTTGCTGAAACACGTCTGGTTCATCAAGAAGTTAGTTTGAAAGAATTAGGTGATTTAGTACCAGGTGGTCCAATTTCAAAATCTGGGATTAATCATCGGCTACGAAAAATTAACGAATTTGCTGAAAAAGTTCGAATTGGTGAAAAATAAACGAAATTTTAAAGAGGTGAGATAGCATGATAACATTTAAATATGATACGCAACTACTAATAGAAGGTAGTACATTAGACGAGGACCAATTGAACGATAAGATTTTACGTCAATTCAAAGGTGATAGTTTACTTGTTGCGGGAGATTCTGATTTAATGAAACTGCATTTCCATACGAATGCGCCGTGGGAAATATTAGAATATTGTGCTGGACTTGGAGAAATCTTTGATGTTGTTGTTGAAGATATGGTCAGACAATCTAAAGGATTAAAAGGTTAACCAAATAAAATACGCATATAACTGATAGCTTTTATCTTAGCTATTAATTATATGCGTATTTTTTATTTATCTAAATATGATTTTAAGGTAGCTAGATCAATTGATTCATCAAAAATATGGTCGTCAACGATAACGGTTGGTACAAATTGAATATTTGCGTCGTTAGCTTCAGCGATAATTGAGTTAATGTAAGTTTTATCAGAAACGTCAGTTAAACTAAAGGTCTTTTCCATATAGGCAGCAACCTCATCCAGTGTTAAGTCTTTCCACGTATCTTGCGTTTTAAATAATTCAGTTATTAAATCGTAAGATTTTTGCGGATTATCTAAAGGAAGATAATGATGAGCAACATTACCACGTTGTAAGGATTCTTTTTCTTTATCAAAAAGTTTGATGACACGTTTTACACGTCCGTTTGCAACATAAGAATCTAAAGTCTCTTTAGATTTTTCGAACCATTCTTTTGAGTAGGGGCAACGTAGGTTAATAAACTCAATAATTGTTTTTGGCGCGTCAGAGTTACCAATCACAAGTCCAAAGTCCCGATTTACTTTTGAAGCATCAATAATTGAAATATCCATTTTTATCAGTCCAGTCTTCATTTATTAGCGTCAGTATAGCATAAGACGGGTTCATCTGAATAATTATCCGCTCAAAAAAAGGACACTAACAAAAGTTAACTTGTTAGTGTCCTTAAACGTTAAAGCTTATTTAAGCCCTTTTTTGTTAGTCATAATTTTATCAATCAAACCGTATTCTTTTGCTTGATCAGCAGTCATAAAGTTATCACGATCTGTATCTTTATCGATAACTTTAATATCTTGACCAGTTGCATCAGCTAAAATTTGGTTAATCAATGTTCTTGTTTTCAAGATATGTGCAGCAGCAATTTCAATTTCTGTTGCTTGACCTTGAGCGCCACCAAGTGGTTGGTGAATCATAATTTCTGAGTTAGGTAATGCAAAACGTTTACCCTTTGTACCAGCAGTTGCCAATACACTGGCCATTGAAGCAGCCATACCCATAACGATTGTTTGAACATCAGCATTGATGAAGTTCATTGTATCGTAGATAGCTAAACCGGCTGAAACAGAACCACCGGGTGAGTTAATGTAAATTGAAATATCTTTTTCTGAGTCTTGAGCGTCTAAGAAAAGTAATTGAGCGATAATAGCATTTGCCATATCATCATTAACTTCACCAGATAACATAATGATTCTGTCTTTTAAAAGACGAGAGTAGATATCATAGGCACGTTCGCCACCGGCAGATTGTTCGATAACTGTAGGAACCATATTCATAGTTAGAAACCTCCGAATTTATTATTATTTACTTTTTTTATATTAGCATTTGAACTAATGTAATGCTAGTTTAAACCCTTGGTCAAAAAAGGTCAAATAAAATAAACTAAATTTATTCTTTAGTTTCTTTTAAAATAATCGCATCTGATGACCTTGTTTTTGAACCATAGAGTAGGTTCCCTGATAAATGACGAACCAAGTAGCCAGAATAAGATACTGAAAGGGCTACAGGTGGTTTAATAGGTGTTACAGAATGTTGCGTTGAAACAAAAGCGATTGGTGATTTATCTGTTACTTTTTTCTTAACCTTACGAGGTTTTTGTTTTTTAGGTGCCGAAACCTTAGGGGACACAGGTTCTGCATTTTTTCTGGGATCCATTGGATTCACAGGAGCTACACGAGAATCTTCACTATCGCTTCGCGGTGTTGCTTTAATTTGTTTGGGTACATACATGGATAAAATGAACAAGTTAGCTACGATTGAGGCTAAGGAAATTCTAGTTAGGCGGGATGTTCTAAACTTTTTATGCATTAGTGATATCCTCCTGACTATCTGTTCGAATAGCCACAACCATATTAGCAAATATCTCCCAATCAGAAGCTAATGGTGGACTATTCCAGATTAGGTAGCGACTGGGGACATCTGCCATCAAGAAGTCAGAAAGGTAAATATCGGTTTGATCTGTTAATTTGTAGTTAACTTCCAAATTAAAGAAGGGCATTGAATCAAGATTTTTGTGAATTAAATCATTGTAGTTACTCCCTTTTGAAAAATCAATTGTTATATGCACCGGTTTTGAAACGGTTGGTAAATCAATATAACGAATGAATAAGAAAAGATATTCTGATTTTAAACGGGCCATGTTAATGTTTTTTTCTTTGAAAATATCCGGTACATTCGTTGTTAAGTTAGTTATCAATTGGTCAACGAAGATATAAAACCAACTATAATTTTCTTTTAAAATAGTATTATCTACGGCAACTTGCCAACTAAAATCAATTTGGGCACTATGGTAACTAGAAAAATGAATACGAGATAATTCGTCAAATAATGTCATATAACTTTGTTCACTTAATGTGATATCAAAGAACTTTTGTAAGTCTTTAATAACAAAATTATTGAGTGATTCAATTTGTGAAAAGAAAGATGAGTTATTAAATGTAACGTCAACAATGTCTTCCATATAAAGGAAATTTAGAACAAATACTGTTTCAATTGATAACTGTTCATCCGTAAGTCCATTAATACCTGGATTTTCTTGAAGACAGTCTTGAATATTGGACATGATTGAGTCTGAATTAGCAAAATTAACATCAGCAAAACGATTAGTATCATTTCGATTAGAAGCTAAACTTTGTATGAGAACAGCTGAAAAATACTTTAGTTTCAATAATTGTATTTGTGTGAGATCAAGATTTAAGCTAGAAATTAATTGGTTAGAAAATAAACTAGAATTACGATCAACTTCTTCATTAAATGGGAAGTTGTAGTTCTTATAGACAGCTAAATAAAGGTTATAAAAAAATAAGCGAATATTTTCTTCAGGACCTACTAATTGGAAGTTTTTAGTGATTTTAAAGCCTAATTTTTGTAACATATCATCTAAAAATTTCTTGGTCCGATAACCAGTTGCTTCACTTAAAAATAACGATTCGGTGAAGGATTCTATACTAAAATTAGGGTTAGTAAATAGCGCATTCAGCATCAAAAATTGAGGTGACTGCTTAGCGTATAGAAGTAATAGGTGATCGATGGAATCTAAGCCATTTTTTTGTAGACTTACTTTGTTATTGCTAACTTTTAATAAATAGTAATCGTCTAATCCTTCAGTGACAAGATCTTCTTCTAAAGACTTGATAGTTGTTGCTGTATAATATTTTGACCATTTAAAATGTTTTTGGATGTCTGTTTGCGAAGCAGATTGGTCATAAGTATTCTCAAGATAAGAAAATAATTCTAACTTACGAATATCATCTTTGTTAAATATAAAGTCCATTTATCGCGATTCCTCCTCATTAAAGAGTATGTACTATCCATTATAGGGGAATTGCCAACGGTTTGCATATAAATCTAGAATCAATAATTATCATATTTTTAAAAAAATTGACAAAAGTGGTGATATAAAATAACATGTCATTAATATATGTATTCAAATTATAGAAATAACAGAAGAGTAATTTTTTTAGACAGGGAGAGGGAAATCTTTATGAATAAAATAGTATTAAGCGCCTTTGTAACACTATTAGGTCTCTATATGACTGCATCTGAGGCAACGATTCAAGCGGCGAAAACTAATCGTGGTAGTGCGCAATCCGATTTGTCTATGGATTTTCAATCTGGAGCAACAACAGTCGATTTTGCTTCTTCCCTTAGTTTCAATACAACTAAAATTGATTCGAATGATAAAAAAAGTTATGCCAAAGCGCAAGATATGGCAACAGGGGCAAGCACACCCAATTACGTTCAAGTTTCAAATTTTAGCGGAACTGAAAATGGTTGGGTGCTTGAAGCTAAACAGAGTCGCCAATTTGAATCTGAAGAGACGCATAAATCGTTAACGGGTGCCTATCTTAGTTTTAGTAATGGTGAACTTGTTTCCATTTCTGCGGATAAAAAACCTGGATTTTATAAGAAAAATTTTGATTTGTCTGTAGGAGCTAATAAAGTAGTCGTTGCCGCAAAAGGTGATGAAGGATACGGCACTTGGGTTTACCGTTTTGGGAATGAGGCAACTAAAGGAAATAGTATCGCTTTGAATATTCCCCGTGAGGCAACTAAGATGACAGATGTCTATCGTAGTGAAATTACATGGTCATTAAATGATGTGCCATCAAATGAATAATAATGAAATGATAACCACAAAATTTATTAAAAGATTCGGCTATTTATTTTTATTCAGTATTTTATTTTTATTCGGAGTGGACATTAAGCAGGTTAATGCCAGCCAAGTTGACTTTTCTGTTCAACCTATGATATCTGACTATCAATTAGATAAGAAAAAAACTTATTTTGATTTAAAAGCAGCACCAGGAACTAAAACACAGCTGAAAATTAAGGTAGCTAATCTTATTGATAAATCACTAACGTTTGAAGTCCTCATTAAGGATGCAACAACAAACTATAATGGGGTTGTGGAGTACGCGGAATCACAAAGTAAAGTATTGGCACAACAGCCGTTCTCAGTGGTAAAAGCAGTTAGAGCTCGTCAGAATCGTATAACTGTTCCTGCAAAAAGTGAAAAAATAGTTACTTTGGATGTTGCGTTACCCAATACGACTTTTGCAGGTGTCGTTGCGGGAGGTATATCGGTGATTGAAGACAATGATGCTCAGTCTCAAACAAAGTCAGAACGAGCGGTTATTGATAATCGTTATTTATATACGACTGCGGTAATATTCCATGGAGAACAACCTGTAACTAGCGCACAAGTAAAATTAAAAACGGTTGATATCACACAAATTAATGCACGTAATGTGATTGCTGCGAGATTTGAAAATCAGAGCGCTATGTTTTTAAATAAAGTTCAAATAAATACACAAGTCAGACGGTTAGGTAGTTCAAAAGTATTATATCGAGCAAGTAATAAGGACATGCAAATTGCCCCAACCAGTGCGGTTACCTTTCCAATTCCATTAGCTGCTGGTGAATTACTCAAAAGTGGTACCTACGAACTTAGTGCAGAGATGACTTCTAAAAATCAGGCATGGCATTTTAAACAGAAATTTACGGTAAGTGGATCAAAAGCAAGAATATTGAATGAGAAGGATGTTACAATCGATCAAACAAATTACTGGATCTATTGGATATTACTCTTGTTCGTACTGATAATCGTTAATGTTTTTGTTATATTATGGATTAATCGAAGATTAAAAAGAAAGTATCAACAAAAAATTAAATAATTTAAATGAAAAAGTTATTAATTAAGGGATATTATCTTTTAATTAATAACTTTTTTATTTTCAAATATTTTTAAAAAGGTAAAAAATGTGATTTAACATTGTGCACCATTGAAGATACAATATGTACATAATAATTGTAGATGTAGTATGTACATATTGTATCTTCACTTTACTAAAAGTTAATGGGAATTGTTAGAAAAATAGGGGATGACAATGACTTAACGATATGATAGTAAGACCAAATAAATAAGATAATTAAGCATTAGAGAGGGATAAAAGATGAGGAAACATAACAGTAGAACAAAAGAATGGATTTCAGCAACACTTATAACAAGTGCTGTTTTTGCAGGATTATTTGCTGGGGGGGCCAGTCACAGGGAACCTAGTGTATTTGCTCAAACTGATGAGAGCAGTATGTCAAGTGAGTCATCAGATAACGCCACAAGTGAATCAGGAAAAAAGGCGATATCAAGTGATTCTCTAAAAACTAAATCAATCACAATAAAAAAAAGTGAATCAAAAACAAAAGCTAAACCGTCAGCAAAAGCTAAACTAAGTACTAGAGCAGCTGGGTATGTTGGACCAGCAAATGATGTATTTCCTGATGATTACTGGGATACAACAAAAGATTATTCAGCGGAGTCAGCAACGGCATTTGTTTCACAGTCGGGTTCACAGAATAAACCTGGCGAACCTGTATTATATTTTGGAAATAATTATTTTCCTTTTCAAATGAATGAGTTATTAAATAATGATCCCGTCAGTGGTCTTAATAAGTCTGGTTGGGCCTACATGTTTGATACTGGAATAAATCCTGTTCCAAGGAAATCTTATGGAATTATTATTAATAATAGTGTCCCAGGTAATCGTGGATACGGGTTGGTATCATCCTTTTCATCAATTCCTTATACAATTGAATCTGCAGTTAAAGGTAAGGATATCACTGGATATCAACTTTTTAAAAATAAAACAGGTACTGGATTTAAGGCAATTATGTATGATACAAAGTATAAATTAAGTTATACATTTGAGGAAGTTTATGATGCTAGTGGCGGTGTTTATAGCTATTTTAGTATTACTAACAATGACACAACGGCTCGTGCAGTTGGAGCTATTGAGGGCGTCGATACATTCGTTGATGAGGATGCTGTTACCATTGAAAGCTTAGGCCCGGATGAAGGATTCAAAATGGTTGGGTCAGCACATAGTTTAAATTTCAAATTAAATGATCCAAGAAATAATACCAAATTAGGTGGATGGACGAATTACACAGGCGGAGATGAACCAAATGTTATGAATACTGGTTATTTAAATAATTATTTCAATGGTGGTGCACTTGGAACTGGAATGGAAAAATCACCACATAATAAAATTATTGCCGTTTCAAATATTAAGAATCCAGATAACCCATTTAAAGGCGATAGTGGGTTCATAATAAAAGCTAATCCGAAAACTTTGGAACCAGGAGGAACACTCGTAACGGGTTCTTATCAAACTTATAAGGAAGCTGTTGCACCTGTTGCAAGTGTAAAAGAACAAACGATTAATGCTTATGCAAGTCAAACTAATAGGCCTAAAGTTTTAGGAACGGTTTTAGATAAGGATGGCAGTAAAGGTTATATTCAAATTACCTATCCAGATGGGTCAACGTCAGGAACAACAGAGAATGTGTACGACACAGGTAAGGTAGATACTAGTGCTGATTATAGTGCAAACATTGACACTTCTAAATTAAAATTAGGTTCAAATAAGATAATAGTGACAGCTGTTGACGATAGTGAAGTAGAACAGTTAAAACCTGTTACGGTAACAGTCAATCTTTATAAATTAGGTGCAACTGCTATCCCACAAACAATCAAAGTTGGCGATACGGTTAAGACAGGCGAAACGGACTTAATTAAGAATTTAACAATTATTAATCAACCAACAGTTAATGCACATACCTTAAAAATGGATACAACAAATCCATCAGGTAAGCCACTTGATAATAAAACAGCAGGATTTTACATTCAAGATATGCTTTTAACAGATACTGCAGTTAAACCAAATGAAATCGCAAAAGTAGCTGTACCCGTTACCGTAACTGATAGTGATACTGCATTTGACAAAACTTCTGCTCTTTATGCCAAGGGATTTGAATTAAAAACAGCGGATATTCAAAACTTATCAACTGGTGATTTAGATACATTAATCTTGAATAATAGTAAAGCTAGAGGCTGGCTGATAGCGACGGGTGCCGAATCTAAAGTTAGTGTTAAGTCAACAGAACTTAAACCAACTTCAGGTGATGGTTTTTATAAAGCAGTTATCCAAAATTCTGATGGTCAAACAAAAGAAATTGTGATTACTGTCTCAGGTGGATTAAAAATTACATCAGCACCTACTGCAACTGACTATGGTTCTTCCAGTGGCGTGATATTACCTTACAGTGGAGAAAATTTTGATCTCCAACGTAGTGATTCTAGTACCAATAGCAGTGTGAATATTTCTAATGCAGGTAAACAAGCTTGGACATTAACTGCTCGACTTACAAAAGGTTTGACAGATAGTGCTAATGATAAGTTAACTGGTGTTTTGGAGTATGTAAATTCAGCTAATGGTGTACAAGATATAGAATCAAGTAGTGCAGAAGTTGGTTCAGGACAGTCTGAGGCAACTCAAGAAGTCCGTTGGGATAAGGATAAAGGAATTGTCGCTCAACTTAACGGAGGTAATACATCACTTAAAGCTGGAGCCTATACAGGGGAAATAACATGGACACTAGAGAATACACCTTAATGTTATAGTTTCTAATTTAATCTTAAATGATTTGAATATTTTTAGCAGTTTAATTATGAACTAAATAACAATCCCAAATAATAGTAAATCCATATCAATACTGCTAAGTATTGATATGGATTTTTTTAATAAAAATTAATGATAACTAAATTTTATTCGTATTTTAGTGGCTTAATAATTTTCGTTTTATGATGAGATAAAACTTATGAATAATTATTATTTGTTTAATTTTCAAATATTTTTAAAAAAATAAAAAATTTGATTTAACATCGTACACCATTGAAGATATAATATGTACATGTTAATCAAAGACAAAGCATGTACATGTTGAATTTTTAACTTTGCTAAAAGGTATATTTGATAAAAGTTAATAGAAATAGCTAGATAAATAGGGGATAGTAGTGAATTGGCAATATGTTAGTGAAATCAAATAGACTAAATTGATAAAATAATTAATAAGTTAAAAGCAAGGATTGGGGAGGGCTAAAAAATGAGAGAGTATAAAAACAGAAAAAAAGAATGGGTTTCGGCAACAATTATGACAAGTGCTGTTTTTGCAGGATTGTTAGCTGGGGGAGCTAGCCATAGAGAACCTAGTGTGTTTGCTAAAACCGATGAGAGCAGTATGTCAAGCGAATCATCAGATGAAACATCAAGTAAGTTAACGATTAAAGAATCAAGTGAATCAGAAAAAAAGGCGCTATCAAGTGAATCTGTAGAAACTAAATCAACAACTAAAAAAAGTGAATTAAAAATAAAAGCTAAATCATCAGAAAAAACTAAACGAAGTACTCGAGCTACCACTCGAGCAGCTGGATATGTTGGACCAAAAGATGAAATTCTACCTACTGTTAAATGGGAAACAAAAGATTACGCAGCTGATGTAGCAAAGACGTTTGTTTCACAATCGGGGAGATCTGATAAGCCTAATGAACCAGTTATGTACTTTGGAAATAGTATTGAACCTTTTCAGCCTAGTGAACTGACGAATAATAATGACGCAGATAGAGCAAGCAATAATAGTTCACCTAATTTACCATCTTGGTCATATACGTATACTACCGGAAAAAATCCGCGTCCATCGATTATACACGGGCTGATTATGGGCGACAAAATAGCTCGTGGTTATAATGTGAATGAAGCTTACCTAGACAACGGTATTTCTGGTATCGAGGGTGGACTTTTAGATGGGTCAATTACTGATTATCATCTTTATAAAAATAGTATGAACACGGGATTTAAAGCAACTATGTATGATAGTAAGTACAAAGTTAGTTATACTTTTGAATCAGTATATGGTAGGACTGGTGGTATTTACCGTTACTTTAGTATTACAAATAATAATTCAGATTCACAAAAAATAGGTGCCTTGGAAACAAATGATACTTTTGTAGATTCTGATAAAGTTCCTTTACAGAGTATTGGACCTAATGATGGCTTTAAAATGATTGGGGATAGTACTAGTCAGAAGCATGTTTTGGATGTGAGATTGAAAGATCCAGAGTCTAATGCTACTTTGGGTGGTTGGACAAATTATACGGGCGGTTCTCAAGATAAGATTCTAAACCCCGCTAATTTTAATAACTACTTTAAAGGGGGGGTAGCCGGGACAGGTATGGAAGGTTCAGCAGCAAACACTAATATTGGAATTGAAAATATTAGTAATCCAAGTAAAACAATTGGTGATGATAGTGCGTACATTATGAAAGCTAATCAAGTTGATTTAGCTCCAGGTGCAACACTTGTTAATGGGTCTTACCTTACTTATAAAGAGACAACACCTAGTACTCCTCCCGTTGCGACAGTTAAAAATACAATAATTAACGGTTACGCTGATCAAAAAGGTGTTGAGATTACAGGAGATGTTACTGATTCAGATGATACAAAAGGAAATATTGAAATCGGGTATCCAGATGGAACGTCAGAAAAGAATCCTTACGATACTATTACAGTGGATGTGAAGAATCCTACACCGTATTCTGTACCAGTTAATATGTCTAAACTAGGTCCAGGTAAAAATGAACTATTAGTTACGGCAGTTGATCCAGGTAATAACCGTCAAGAAAAACCAGTTACTATAACTGTTAACGTATTCAAATTAGGCGCAATTGCTATCCCACAAACAATCAAAGTTGGCGATACGGTTAAGACAGGCGAGACGGATTTGATTAAAGATTTGACAATTATTAATCAACCAACAGTTAATGCACATACACTAACTGTTGATGGGACAAATCCATCAGGTAAACCACTTGATAATAAAACAGTAGGATTTTACATCCAAGATATGCTTTTAACAGATATTGCAGTTAAACCAAATGAAATCGCAAAAGTAGCTGTACCAGTTACTGTAACTGATGATGACACTGCAACTGATAAAGTCTCTGCCCTTTATGCAAAAGGATTTGGCGTAAAGCAGGCAGATATTCAAAAATTAACAACTGATGAGTTGACTGCATTAATTCTAAAGACTAGTGAAGCTAAAGGATGGTTGTTAGCAACTGGTGCTGAATCTAAAGTAAGCGTTGATTCAACGACACTTAAACAAACTTCAACTGATGGTATTTATCAGGCAGTTATCAAAAATTCGGATGGTTTAAAAAAGACCATTAACATTGAAGTTACAGGTGGATTGAAAATTACAGAAGGACCTGGGGCAACTAATTACGGTTCTTTTTTAGGTGTTACGTTACCTTACAGCGGAGAAGACTTTAAAGTTCAACGTAGTGACCCTGATCCTCATGTTAATAGCGTACAAGTTTCTAACGCGGGTAAACAAGCTTGGACCTTAACAGCTCAACTTACAACACCGTTAACGGAGCATAACGATGCTAACGTTAAGTTAAATGGTGTATTGACATATATAGATGCATCTGGTCAATCGCAAGATATAGAATCAAACAGTGCAGAAGTTGGTTCAGGGCAATCTGAGGTAACTCAAGAAGTAAGTTGGGCAAACGACAAAGGAATTATCGTTCAACTTAATGGAAATAACCCTTTGCTTAAAGCAGGGGACTATACAGGGGAAATAACATGGACATTAGCGGATACGCCACATTCATAAACCTTGTTTAATTAATGTTAATCGTTAGCATATTGCTAATATTAAAAACTACCAAAATCTTACGAGGGGAGAAAATACGATGCTAAAAAGAAGTACAATTATGGGGATTCTTTTAGGAAGCATGGTACCTGTTGGTTTCGCCGTAACGCAAGTTTCAGCAAGCGATACAGTGGGCTATCAATCGCATGCGACTATTGAGTTAGTTGGAAGTACTGATGAAACACGACCTGTTAATCCAATTAATCCGACGGATCCGGTAAAACCAGTTAGACCTGTTAATCCGGGGACGCCAGGTCCGTTATCGATTGATTACGTTTCGAACTTACAATTCAGTCAACAAAAAATTTCTGGTAAAGATAGTGTTTATTATGCACAACTTGACCAGTTAGCTGATAAGAACGGTAAAGTCGGAGATTATCCAAACTATGTTCAGATAACGGATAACCGTGGGTCAAATGCAGGGTGGAAATTAACCGTTGCACAGACCAATCCATTTATGAATGGTAAAAATAAATTAGATGGAACGGTTATCACGTTGATGAATGGTGTTGTTAATGGTAGTAACCTGCATAGACCGACGGATAGTCAAGCAGCAATTAAGCCAGATGGTAAGGCAGTTACTGTGATGACAGCTAAGTTGGACAATGGTATGGGGACCTGGACGGATCGTTTTGGTAAAGATAATACAGCTGCTCAACAAAGTATTTCATTGTTTGTTCCAGCTGAGTCGAAAAAAGTAGCAGGGGCTTATAAGTCTGAACTAACATGGACTTTGACAGATGCTAAACTATAAAAAAAGAGATTAGGGGAAATATATATTATGAAAAAAACAAATAAATTATTATTCGCTGCATTACTTGGATTAGGTATTACAGGAACAGCTGTTACAACAGCTAACGCATCAGAAACAAAAGATTATGTATCACATGGTAACGTTGAATTGACTAAAAATGACGGAACAACAGACCCTGGTATTACTGATCCAACAGATCCAGGACATACTATCGATCCAACAGACCCAGTGAACCCAGGTACTGGTGGCCCATTAGCAATTGACTACGTTTCTAACTTTAACTTTGGTACACAAAAAGTAACAGGTAATGATACAACATATAACTCGGAATTAGTTGCAGCAACAACAGATAACCCAACAGCTGGAACTAAAAAAGACCTTGCAAACTTCTTACAAGTTTCAGATAACCGTGGTACAGTATCTGGCTGGAAACTTTCAGTTCAACAATCAAAAGCATTTACAAGTGAAACAACAAAATCAGTATTAGATGGCACAACAATTACGTTATCTAACCCTGAAGCAAATAATGCTGATAAAAATGGTACAAAACCAGCACCATCAATTTTAACAGATAACCTTGCAATTTCTTCTGCATCAGGTGATAAAGTTGTTATGCAAGCTAAAGATGGCGAAGGTTCTGGTACTTGGGTTGAAGCATTCGGTAATGCAACTAAAGACGCTGATAAAGCTAAAGCTTCTGTTAAATTAGCTATCCCTGGTGATAGCAAAAAAGTCGCAGAAAAATACACATCAGATTTAACATGGACACTTACAGACGCTAACTTATAAGAATTAATTCTATCAATAAAAAAAGGTTATTAATTAAAAGGGGAAATTAAAATGAAAACAACTAAAATCGTAACAAGCGCAATTATTTTATCAACATTAGGTTTAACTGCAGCACCAGCTGTACATGCCGCAGACCATACAGAAAATTACACATCATTAGGTAAGATTGGTTTTACAGAAAATGATGATAAAACACCACCCGTTAACCCAGTTGATCCAGATAAACCCGTTGATCCATTAGAACCAACTGTTCCTCCTGTTAGTCCTGGTACTGATGGACCATTATCAATTGATTACGTTTCTAACTTTGATTTTGGTGAAAACAAAATTTCTGGGGACGATACAACTTACTACGCTGCACCTGTCAAAGCAGTTAGTGGTGCTAAATATGCTACTTACTTACAAGTAACGGATAAACGTGGTACTAATGCTGGTTGGAAACTTTCAGTTAAACAAGAAAAACAATTTAATGATGGCTCAGCAGATTTAGATGGTGCAGTATTAAAAATGGGATCACAAAAATTAAATTCTAAAAATATGGATAGTGTAACTAATGCAACAACCCCAGCTATAGCCGATGCTACAATTACAGCAACACCTGGTAGCGCTGTTGAAGTCTTGAATGCAGCTAAGGGTCAAGGTATGGGTACTTGGACAGATTCATTTGGTGTATATGATGCAGATGCTACAAAGGATACAGCAATGAAGGCTGTTTCATTAGCCGTACCTGGTAATTCAGCTAAAGAAGCTAAACCATATACCACTGATTTAACATGGACAATTACTGACGCAGGGATGTAAACCTGTATCAACTAGGTTATTAAAAAATAGAGGGAATCAATAAAAGGGGAAATTAAAATGAAAACAACAAAAATCGTTGCAAGTGCAATTGCGTTAACAACATTAGGTTTGACTGCAGCACCAGCTGTACATGCCGCAAATAATACACAAACATATAATGAAACAGGTAAAGTAGGTTTTGTCGCAGGAAGCACAAGCCCAACAAATCCCACAGATCCAATCGATCCAACAAATCCAATTACACCAGATCCAGATCCAGATCCAATCAAACCTGGTACAGATGGACCTTTATCGATTGATTACATCTCTAATCTTGATTTTGGTGCTGATCATAAGATTTCTGGTTCTACAGAAACTTACTATGCACAACCAATTTCAGCTACAGATAGTAAAGGTGATAAGGTTAAACGTGCTAATTACTTACAAGTAACTGATAACCGTGGTACAAATGGTGGTTGGAAACTTTCAGTAAATCAAGATGCCCAATTTAATGATGGGACTTCTGAGTTGGCTGGTGCGCAATTAAAAATGACCGGTCAAACATTTAATTCTTCAAATATTGGTGACACGACAACAATCCCAACTGCTTTAAATAGTGGTGTTATTACACCAACTGTTGGAAAAGATGTTGAAGTTGTAAGTGCTGCTAAGGGTCAAGGTATGGGTACTTGGACTGATTCATTTGGCACATATGTCGATGGAACAGATACAGATGCTTCAATGAAAGCAATCTCATTAGAAGTACCTGGTAAAACAGCTAAATCAATTGGAACAAGTTACAAAACTAACTTAACATGGACATTAACAGACGCAGGTCTATAAAAAGATTAGAAGTAAGTTAAACCAAAGGGGAAATTAATTATGAAAAAAGCAGCAATTGCAACATCAGCACTTTTAGCAGTTACGTTATTTTCAACATTAGCACCTGCAGCACATGCTGCCGATATTACAAAAGGCACAACAGGTGATGTTAACTTCGTAGCTAATCCAGCTACTGGGGCAGGCGAACTTAAGCTAATCAGTGCACCGAGTGTTGATTTTGGGGATCAAGAAATTAGTGGATCAACAAAAACTTATGAACAAACGTCTTTTGGCGCTAAACCAGAGGATGCTAATATCCAAGTTGATGATAACCGTGGCTCAAATGTCGGTTGGAATTTAACAGTTGCAAATACACAATTTGCCACGGCAACGGGTACGGCACTTGATGGTGCTAAGTTAACCTTAACAAATGGTTCAATTATTAATGGTAATGGGGCAAAGTTTGTGGCTAATCCTGCAGCAACTATGCTTTTAGATGGTTCATCTAAAGCTGTTCCAGCAGTAGATGCAGCTAAAGATAAAGGTATGGGGCCTAACACATTACCTGTTACTAAAGCAACTTTAGAAGTACCTGGTGCAACAAGTAAATTAAATGAAAAATATACATCAACAATTACATGGACATTAAAAGACGCAGCATTATAAAATGCAGAAAGGGATAGGTTAAAACAATGAGCTTGAAAAAAAATATACGACTAGCAGTAGCCATTGTCCCCCTCCTTGCATTTTCGATGATGGTAAATTCAGTAGCCGATGCAGCAGTTGCAACTGATGGAAAAACTGCGATATCATCAGCTAACTTAACATTACTTGAAAAGTCTGGTCCTGTTGATCCGTTAGATCCATCAAAACCAGTGCACCCACTCAATCAAGTTACGCCAACAACTGGAGACTTAAGAATAGATTATATTTCTAGTTTTCATTTTGGGGCACAGGATATCTCGGGGAGTAATAAAACCTACTATGCAACTTTTGATAAAGTAGCTGACATGACTAACCGTCGTGACTCAAGTGGAGTGTGGGACACACAAAACCTAACAGATAAAGATTATTATAATGTACCTAATTACGCCCAGGTCACAAATAATACAACGGGTAATTGGTCATTAGGTGTTAGTAACACTGTTTTTAAAAGTCCTAGCGGGAACGTGCTTAAAGGTGCTGTACTAAATATTAAGAATATCGAAGCACATAGTGAAAATCCAGGTTTAGGGCTAAGCGGGGACTTACCAGGTAACGTTAAACTTACAGGAACTGGTGGTACTCCTGTTTCGGTTGTTAGTACGACAGATGGTAATAGTGATAATCCGTTCGGTACTTGGACACTTGCTATGGGTACTGATAAAGCGGGAACTAACTCTACAGGAAACGATGCAGTGTCGTTATTTGTTCCTGGTACCACTGTGAAAACAAAAGAAGCTTATACATCAACGTTGAAATGGACATTGATAGCGGCTCCATAAAGCTAATTTGAAAAGAAAGAGGATTTTTACATTGAATAAAAAATTTTTTGGAATCATAATGGCGTTTGTGGCAGGATTGGTTTTATTTAGTGGACAAGTTCAAAAAGCGAACGCTGCTGAAATGAACTTTGCCGTTACTGCAAATCTTCCAAGTAATCAAGTTGATAAGCGCCAAACCTATTTTAATTTAAAAATGAAGCCTAATCAGAAACAAGATGTTACTGTCACATTGAAAAATTCGACTAATAAAGCAGTTGTCGTAATGGCTGAGGCAAATACAGCTGTAACCAACGATAACGGTGTGGTTGAATATAGTCATGTGAAACCAAAACTTGATAAAACAATGGTAAATCCTCTATCTTCAATTGTTAAGTCGGATAAAGAAGTGACAATTCCAGCCAAGAAAAGTGTTGTGCATACGTTCCATATCACAATGCCCGCTAAGAAATTTAATGGCGAAATCGATGGTGGATTATACTTCTATGAAAAGATCGACAAAGATAGTGAAAAAAAATCAAAGAGTAACGTTCAAATTAAAAACCGTTATGCATTTGTGATTGGGACAACGTTAACTGAAACAGATGATGTTGTTAAACCTGATATGAAATTACTTAAAATTGAACCAGGTTCAGTTAATTTCCGTAATACATTGAAGGTAAATTTACAAAACCCAACAACAACACCTATTCGTAATTTAAAGGTAGCCGGAAAAGTCTATTCAAGAAATGGGGATGAAGCCTTACATGCTTCAACCACTTCGAATATGACAATGGCTCCCAATACGAATTTTAATTATGGTATTTTTTGGGACAACCAACCCTTTAAACCTGGTAAGTACCGTCTAGAAATGACGGCAACTTCTGGTGTGAATAAGTGGAAATGGACTGAAAACTTCACAATTGATGGCGCAACGGCAGATAAATTGAACGAAAAGGCAGTTGACTTAGAAAAAGATTATACAATGTGGTATATTCTTGCAGGAATCTTCTTACTTCTACTTGTATTATTGATTATTTGGTTCTTAGTTCGTCGTAATAAAAAAGATAAAGAAGAAGCTGTCGCAGAAGCAAAACGACAAATTTTATCAGAATTACAAACTGGTGAAAAAGAAGATAAGTAGTCGAAATGGGTGAGGTATGGTTATGGGGAAAAAAATAACGAGTACTTTAGTAATTGGTCTTTTGGGGTTATCTTTTAGTTTAGGTGCATTCGGTAATACCGCAGAAGCGGCTAGTTATACAAGTGAAATGGGAATTGAATTTGTAGGTAAAATGCCAACAACTTCTCAGGTGACACCAGATCCAGACGGGAGAACACCTGTCTCAAAGAATGTTGCATCGAATCAAAACAGATTACCTCAAACCGGTGAAATAAAAGGATCAGGATTATCAATGATAGGATTTATTCTTTTATCAACCGCAGGATTAATTGGATGGGTTAAATATAACGATTCAAAGCAATCAAAATAAAGAATAGTTAAAATTAAAGTAGGCTACCTTCGTATTTATATGAAGATAGCTTATTTTTTTTGCTTATTATCTAAGTCCAATTTAGTTAAAATTAAAAATATACTAGTGGTTAAATTTGCAAAAGAAAGCGTTAACATGATAAGCTGTGTTTAAGGTATTAATAAAAAAATAAATATAAATATAAGGAGGTATTAGTAATGCTCTAACTAATTTTTTTATGGAGGGCCTGTATCAAATAATTGTTTATAAACCAAAATAGAGGAGATGAATAAAATGAACAAAGTAGAAATGAGTCAGACAAAGAAGAATGTGATTAAAACGGTAGCGGTGGTTGGATTATTGAATTCAGTAATGATTTTAGGGGTAGCTAATAATTCCGTAGATGCTAGTAACCATGAAAAGCAGGTGGCGACAGCTAAAGTAGGTACGAAAGAATTAGGTGTTATTACAAGAGGCTCAATGAAAGTATCTGGAACGGGTGCAAGTGGTCTACACTTACAAGGTAATAATACAGTGACAACAGGTACATTAGATTTTGATTATGAAGGAAAGTCGATTATTTCGGCAGGAATTAATGAATCGACAGACTATGTCTTGTCAGTTCCTTCAGAGTTAGTTCCACTTTTTAACCATGATTCGTTCAATAATTATATAACAGGAAATTTCCAATTTAATAACGGAAGTAAATATACGTATAATAAAAATGATATCCGAGTTGAGGATAATGGTAAAACATTACGAATCAAAAATCCATCTCATTCTTGGATTGCATTTGCCGACTTCAAAGTTCATTTATCTCTTGATATTGGGCAAATGGTAACAGATACAGGTATCAGAGTAGCGGACGCAGAAAATAACTCAAGTTATATATTTAATAGTGGTTTAGTAAAAAATGGTGCGCCAATTGATTGGGACGTGTTGGGTTCATATAATGCTTCTGACACGTTGCCAACATATCACCTAGACCCGGGTTGGGCACTTTTGAAAGAAATTCCAACCGTTGAAACAATTTTTGATACAGATACAACGGTATCAGGTCGTGGTGTTCCAGGTGCTAAAATTGAAGTTAAAGTTGGCGATAAAGTTATAGGGACAGGTATCGTTGATGAAAATGGACTTTACGAAGTTACTATTCCTAAACAACATGAAGATACAACAGTTAGTGTTCGTCAGAATACAGGTGTTGGTTGGAGTGATGTGAAAACTACGGTAGTTAAGCATAAAGATGTTACGATTGCTAAACCAACTGTTGATTCTTATTATCAAAGTGATAAATATTTAACAGGTACTGGAGAAACAGCTGGAAATACAATTATTATTGCTGATGCAAGCGGTAATGAAATTGCTAGAACAGTCGTACAGTCAGATCTTAGTTTCTCTGTACAAATTCCAGAACAAGGAGCCTATACACTTCTTTATATAACTGAAACAAATGGGACAGAAATAAGTCTTGCAACGGTAGTTCCAGTTCGTGAAGGGTAACCAAAATAAACTGTAAATTGGCAAAAGTAATTCATCATTTTTTTTGATGAATTACTTTTGTATTAAAACAAAATCGATAAAGCGGTTACTTCATAAATTAGATAAATATTTTTTAATTAAAAAAATATGTTTACATTTAAATAGATTATAGGTAAACTGGCTATGTCGCAGTAACCAGATAATAAGTTTGCGATTAGGTTACAGCTAAGTTAACGAATAAATCTATTAGGAGGGACTAGGGGGTCACAACTAATCAGCTAGACTAATGAGTTAAATATAGTAATGTTAGGTATAAATAGGCAGCAACTATAGGGGGAGGACTAAACAATGAAAGGGCATAACAGTAATAAAAAAGAACGAATCTCAGCAACGTTAATGACGGGAATTATCTTAGCAGGAGTGATGACAGGTAGCATTGTTAACGTGGTTAACAATGAGGGCCCAGGAACTTCTGTCCAAGCTAAAGAGCTAGATGAAACCGTTAAACCTCAAACAGCATCTTCTGAAAAAACAACCGAAAAAAGTACATCGATAAAAGCAACAAAAGAAGAAATAACAAGCGAAGTAGCAACTAAAGAAGAAGTAACGAAAGCACCAACAAAAAAAGTAGCAACGACTAAAAAAAGTGAGACAGCAGTACCAGCTGCTGGTTATGTTGGTCCATCACAAGGGGCCATTAATACTCAGTGGAGTACTACCGATGTGGCATCAAATTCTAAAAATGAGTATGTGTCACTTACAGGAGGCGGGAAGTTAGTAAATGGTGTTCCAACAAACAACGCGGGAAAAGCAGATGATACAGCGACTCCTGTTTTATATTTTGGTAATGCAGCATTTAATTTCCAACCAAGTGCGCTGACAAATAACGATTCTTACAGTGAACAGGGTAATGCATCTAGTTGGGCATTTACGAAGGTTGGTGCCAGTGGAAGAAATCCTAATCCAAGAAAGTCTTATGGAATTATCATTAATAATGCTATTCCAAAAGATCGTGGATATGGGTATGCAGCAGAAAGTAACACGACGCCTAATACAATTGAAAGTGCTGTAAAACTTGGACCAATTACAGATTACCATCTTTATAAAAATAATGATGGTACTGGATTCAAAGCTACAATGTACGATGTAACATATAAGGTGAGCTATACATTTGAAGAAATGTATGATGCAGCAGGTGGTATATATAGTTATTTCAGTATCACAAATAATGATACTGCAACTCGAGCTATTGGTGCAGCTCAGGGGGTCGATACTTTGGTTGATAAGGATGACGTCCCTGTAAAAAGTTTGGGACCTAACAATGGATTTAAAATGGTAAGTGATAAACATACCTTGAATTACAGATTGAAGGATCCCGGTAATAATACTAGCTTGGGTGGTTGGACTAATTATTCAGCTGGGAAAGCTACCGGTACTGGTATATTAGATATATCAAATATAAGTAGTTATTTCAAAGGTGGAGCTGTAGGAACTGGAATGGAGACATCAGTGCTTGATAAAATTATAGCTATCAACGACATTAGTCAGCCAGATACTCCGTTTAAGGGAGATAGTGCTTTTGTAATAAAAGCTAATCCTAAAACGTTAGCCCCAGGAGAAACATTAACGACAGGTTCTTACTTAACTTATAAAGAAACGACACCAAGTATTCCACCTGTTGCAACTGTAACACCATCAACAATTAATGCTTATGCGGATCAAACAGATTCATTTAAAATTGTAGGTAAAGTTTCAGATGAAGATAGTACAAAGGGATACATTCAAATTAAGTATCCAGATGGGTCAATATCATCGCCAGCAGAGAATACTTATGAAACAACAAAAGATGGTGTCGATTATTCTGCAAAGATTGACCCTACAAAATTAAAAGTAGGTGCAAATAAAGTTATAGTAACTGCGATTGATGCTGGAGGTACCGAACAATTAAAACCAGTTACCGTAACTGTCAACTTATTCAAGTTGGGTGCAACTGCTATTCCACAAAAAATTGATGTTGGCGGAACCGTTACAATAGATGAAACAAAATTAATCAAAGATTTAACAATTATGAATACTAATAAACATACATTAGAAATTGATCCTACAAATCCATCAAATAAACCACTTGATAACACAAAAGTTGGTTTCTATATACAAGATATGATTTTGACGGATACGGATGTGACACCTAATGAAACTGCTAAAGTTGCCGTTCCTGTCAATGTAATAGATGGTGATACCGTCGTTGATGGTGATTCTGTAGTTTACGCTAAGGATTTTAGTACGGACAGTAAATCTATCTCGGGATTAACAGAGACTAAATTAAATGAGTTCATATTAACAGAGAGTTCGGCTAAAGGTTGGATACTATCAACTGGTGCTGATTCTAAAGTTACAGTTAAATCAACGACACTTACACCAACTTCTAGTGCTGGTGACTATGAAGCAGTTATTGTAAATGCTCAGGGTGTTGAAAAAACGATTAAGATCACAGTTGCAGGTGGTGGTTTAGCAATTACTGCAGCCTCTGATGAAATGACTTTTGGTTCAAAAGATGGGGTAATGTTGCCTTACAGTGGAGAAAATTTCAATCTTCAACGTACTGCTGAAAATACTGTATCAATTTCTAATCTAGGCAAAACAGCTTGGACATTGAAGGCTAGCGTTTCAAAACCTTTAACAGATGGATCTAACACATTGAAAGGTGTTTTGAAATATATAGATGCAACTGGAACTGCACAAGATTTAGATACTGGTAGTACAGAGGTTGGTTCAGGTCAGACAGAAGAAACTAAAGATGTCACTTGGGCAGCCGATAAAGGTGTTGTTGCTGAACTTAATGGAAGCAACATGTCACTTAAAGCAGGTAAGTATGCAGGGGAAATAACATGGACACTAACGGATGCGCCTTAATCCTAATCCTTGCTTAATTAACGTTAATCATTAGCATTTTGCTAATATTATAAAAACATCAAAATCTGACGAGGGGAGTAGATACGATGATAAAAAGAAAGTTAATTTTGGGAGTTCTTTTAGGTAGTATGGTACCGGCTGGTTTTACCGTAACGCAAGCTTTGGCAAGCGAAACAGTGAATTATCAGTCGCATGCAACTATTGAATTCGTGAAAAATACTGACGGTACACCGCCAGTTGATCCAACAAATCCAACTGATCCGTTAAAACCGGTTAAACCAGTTAATCCTGGAACAGATGGACCATTATCAATTGATTACGTTTCGAACTTACAATTTAGTCAACAACAAATTTCTGGTAAAGACAGTGTTTATTATGCACAACTTGACCAGTTAGTTGATAAAAACGGTAAGGTTGGGGAATATCCAAACTATGTTCAAGTAACGGATAATCGTGGTTCAAACGCAGGCTGGAAACTAACTGTTGCACAGACCAATCCATTTATGAATGGTAAAAATAAATTAGATGGAACGATTATTACGTTAATGAATGGAACAACTAACGGAAGTAGTAATATGAGTCAGCCGACAGCTAGTCAAGCAGCCATCAATCCAGATGGCAAAGCAGTTACTGTGATGACAGCCAAGGTCGACAAAGGTATGGGAACATGGACAGACCGTTTTGGTAAAGATAATACAGCTGCCAAACAAAGTGTGTCATTACTTGTTCCAGCTGAATCAAACAAAGTAGCAGGGGCTTATAAGTCTGAATTAACATGGACTTTGACAGATGCTAACTTATAAAAAAGGTTATATAAAGGGGAAATAAATGATGAAAAATTCAAGTAAATTATTATTAAGTACATTATTAGGCGTAGGTGTGACAGGTGCCATTATGACAACTGCTCATGCATCTGAAACACAAACATATACATCACACGGTAAAATTGAATTGACTAAAAATGATGGTACAACAGATCCTGGTATTACGGATCCAACAGATCCTGGACATACTATTGATCCAACAGATCCTACAAACCCAACAGATCCAGGTACTGGTGGCCCATTATCAATCGATTATGTTTCTAACTTTAACTTTGGTGCTCAAAAGATGTCAGGTAACAACGAAACATATGACTCTCAATTAGTGACAGTTAAAGATGCATCCGGAGCTGATAAAGATCTTGCAAACTTCCTACAAGTTTCAGATAACCGTGGAACAGTAGCAGGTTGGAAACTTACTGTTCAACAAGCAAAAGCATTTACAAGTGAAACAACAAAATCAGAATTAGATGGGACAACAATTACGTTATCTAATCCTGAAGCAACTAATGCTGATAATAACGCATCAAAACCAAAACCAACATTAACAAATAGCGTTGACATTTCAGCTACATCAGGGGACAAAGTTGTTATGCAAGCAAAAGATGGCGCAGGTTCTGGTACATGGTCTGAATCCTTTGGTAACGCAACAACAGATGCTGCTAAAGCCAAAGCTTCTGTTAAATTAGCTATCCCTGGTGATAGTAAAAAAGTTGCAGAAAAATACACATCAGATATTACATGGACACTTACAGACGCTAACTTATAAAATCTAAATTAGTCAATAAAAAATAAAAATGGTTATTAATTAAAAGGGGAAATAAATTATGAAAACAACTAAAATCGTTACAAGCGCAATTATTTTATCAACATTAGGTTTAGCTGCAGCACCTGCAGTACATGCTGCAGATTATACATCAACAGGTAAGGTTGGATTTATGGAAAATACAGATCCAACAACACCCGTTGATCCAACGGATCCAACAGGCCCAGTAGGCCCAACGGATCCAACAGACCCAGATAATCCTCAACCAGGAACACCTGGCCCATTATCAATTGATTACGTTTCTAACTTTGATTTTGGTTCAAAAAATAAGGTTTCTGGAGACGATACAACTTACTACGCTGCACCTGTTAAATTAGCTGATAAAGATGGTAAAGAAGTTACAAGAGCTAACTACCTACAAGTAACAGATAAACGTGGATCAAATAAAGGCTGGAAATTGTCAGTTAAACAAGTAAAACAATTTAACGATAGTAAGACTGATTTAGATGGCGCACAGCTAAGTATGGGAACACAAACTTTAAATTCTAAAAATATTGGCGGAACAACAGATCCAGCTATAGCTAAAGCTACAATTACAACATCAATTGGTGCTGACGTTGCTGTCTTAGATGCTGGTAAGGATCAAGGTATGGGGACTTGGACAGATTCATTTGGTGTCTACGATGCTGATGCTACAAAAGATACAGCAAGTAAAGCTGTCTCATTGAAAGTACCTGGTAATTCAGCTAAAACGGTCGGTTCATCATATACAACAGATTTAACATGGACATTAACAGACGCTGGTTTATAAAATTAAGTCATATCACTTTCTAATAGGCTACAAAAAAATAGGGAATTAAAAAAAGGGGAAATTAAAATGAAAACAACTAAAATCGTAACAAGCGCAATCGTATTAACAACATTAGGTTTAATTGCAGCACCAGCTGTAAATGCAGCAACAGTAGGATCACTTCCAACAAAAGGTAGCGTTGGTTTTACAGATAATACAGATCCAACAGGTCCAGTTGATCCAACAGATCCAACAGATCCAGTTGACCCAACAGACCCTCCAATTAACCCAGGAACAAATGGTCCATTATCATTAGATTATGTTTCAAACTTTGATTTTGGTTCAAAAAATAAAGTTTCTGGTAGTGATACAACTTACTACGCAGCTCCTGTTGAAATAACAGATTCTAAAGGAACAGCAAAAGAAGTAGCTAACTACTTACAAGTAACAGATAACCGTGGATCAAATGCTGGTTGGACAGTTAATGTTAAGCAAGAAGGCGCATTTACTGACGGTACAAAAGAATTAACTGGTGCTCAATTGAGTATGAAAGATCAAACATTTAATTCAACAAATATGGATGCGACAACAACACCATCAATAATTGGTGATAAAGATAATAATAGTGTCGTTGCTCCTACAGTTGGTAGCGATGTTAAGGTTGTTACTGCTACAGACGGTCAAGGAATGGGAACATGGACTGATTCATTTGGTAAAGATGCTAAAGCTAAAGCCGTTTCATTAACAGTACCTGGTAAAACAGCTAAAAATCTTGGAACAATATATACAACAGATTTAACATGGACATTAACAGACGCAAACTTATAAAAATTGGGTTAACAAAAGGGGAAATAAATTATGAAGAAAACAGCAATTGCAACAGCAGCACTTTTAACCGTTACTTTGTTTTCAACAGTAGCACCAGCAGTACATGCTGCTGATGTAACATTACCTTCATCAGGTGATGTCAACTTTGTAGCTGATCCTGCTACTGGAGCTGGAGAAATTAAATTGACAAAGGCACCAAGTGTTGATTTTGGAGATCAAAAAATTAGTGGATCAGATGCAAAATATGATGCAGCTACTATTACAGATTCTATCGTTGTTGATGACAACCGTGGTTCAAATGAAGGTTGGAAATTAACAGTTGCCAACACACAGTTTACCGGCTCAAAAGAATTAGCTGGGGCTAAGTTAACATTGACGCCTGGAACTGTTTCTAATAATAATGGGGCAAGTTATAATGCTACCCAACCAACAGCGGATATGGTTTTAGACGGATCTAGTCAAAGTGTTGCAGTAGTAGATGCAGCTAAAGACATGGGTATGGGTACTAACACGTTACCTGTTACTAAGGCAACCTTAGACGTACCTGGTGCATCAACTAAATTAAAAGAAAAATATACATCAGTAATTACATGGACGTTAAACGACGCACCATTATAGGATGCAGAAAGGGATAGGTTAAAACAATGAGCTTGAAAAAAAACTTACGACTAGTAGTAGCCATTGTCCCCCTCCTTGCAATTTCAATAATGGGAAATTCAGTGGCTGATGCAGCAGTAGCGCCTGATGGAAAAACTG
The DNA here is from genome assembly GCF_056781895.1 of Dellaglioa sp. CoH-57-MRSF-22. The sequence continues at coordinate 238,843 of NZ_JBXAXT010000003.1, forward strand.
CAACCACAGCGGCTAACTTAACATTACTTGCAAAGTCTGGTCCAGTTGATCCATTAGATCCGACAAAACCAGTACAACCAATTAATCCAGTTACGCCAACTACTGGTGACCTGAGGATAGATTATATTTCTGATTTACATTTTGGTACTCAGAAAATTTCAGGAAATAAAAAATCTTATTATGCTGCTTTTGATAAAGTAGCTGATTTAACAGGACATCGTGATGAAGCTACAGGTGAGTGGGTTATAGATAAGCTCACGGATGCAGATTATAGGGATGTACCTAATTACGTTCAGGTTACAAATAATACGACAGGAAACTGGTCGTTGACGGTTAGTAACACATCATTTAAAAGTGGTGCTAATGAACTTAAGGGTACTGTGCTTACAATAAAAAATGTAGCATCGAAAACAGATAACGGAGATCCTGATGCCGGTTTATTTACCGATAGTATATTATTAAAAGGTGACGGTGCATCATATCAAGTAGTAGATCCAACTGCCAATACTAATCCCACAGGGACCTGGACAATAGCAATGGGTGATGCAACAACAGGTAATAAATCAGCGAGATTGGATGTGCCTGGCCCGGCTGAAAAAGTAGCTGGTGAAACATATACGTCGACATTAAACTGGACATTGACGGCGGCTCCATAAAGTTAATTTGAGAAGAAAGAGGATTTTTACATTGAATAAAAAATTTTTTGGAATCATTATGGCGTTTGTGGCAGGATTAGTTATATTTAGTGGACAAGTTCAAAAAGCGAATGCTGCTGAAATGAACTTTGCTGTTACTGCAAATATTCCAAACAACCAAATTGATAAGCGCCAAACGTATTTTAATTTAAAAATGAAACCGAACCAAAAGCAAGACATTACTGTCACATTAAAAAATTCGACTAACAAAGATGTTACTGTAATGGCTGAAGCAAATACAGCGATTACAAATGATAACGGAGTGGTTGAATACAGTCACGTGAAACCAAAACTTGATAAAACAATGGTAAACCCTCTATCTTCAATCATTAAGTCAGATAAAGAAGTGACAGTACCGGCTAAGAAAAGCATTGAGCATACATTCCATATCACAATGCCCGCTAAGAAATTCAATGGCGAAATTGACGGTGGCTTGTACTTCTATGAAAAAATTAACAAAGATAGTGAAAAAAAATCAAAGAGTAACGTTCAAATTAAAAACCGTTATGCCTTTGTTATTGGGACAACGTTAACTGAAACTGACGATGTTGTTAAGCCTGATATGAAATTACTTAAGATTGAGCCCGGATCAGTTAATTTCCGTAATACATTGAAGGTAAACTTACAAGATCCAACAACAACACCAATCCGTAACCTGAAAGTTGATGGAAAAGTCTATTCAAGAAATGGTGATAAAGCACTACATGCTTCAACCACTTCGAATATGACAATGGCTCCAAATACAAACTTTAATTATGGCATTTTCTGGGATAACCAACCCTTTAAGCCTGGTAAGTACCGTTTAGAAATGACGGCGACTTCTGGGGTACATAAGTGGAAATGGACAGAATATTTCACAATTGATGGCGCAACGGCAGATAAATTGAACGAAAAAGCGGTTGACTTAGAAAAAGATTACACAATGTGGTATATCCTTGCAGGAATCTTCTTGCTATTACTTCTATTGTTGCTCATCTGGTTCTTAGTTCGTCGTCGTAACAAAAAAGATAAAGAAGAAGCTGTCGCAGAAGCAAAACGACAAATTCTAGAAGAATTACAAACTGATAAAAAAGAAGATAAGTAGTCAAAATAGACGAGGTATGGTTATGAGAAAAAAACTAATGAGTGTTTTAATAATTAGTCTTTTGGGGTTATCTTTTAGTTTAGGTGCATTCGGTAATACTGCAGAAGCGGCTAGTTATACTAGTGAGGTTGGAATCGAATTCGTTGGTAAAATGCCAGAGAAAACGAAACCAACCACACCGACAACAAGACCAACAACAACGTCCCCCACGACGCCAACAACTTCACAGGTAACACCGGATGGGAAAACACCTGTCTTAAAAAATGCAGCAAAAGGTCAAACCAGTTTACCTCAGACTAGTGAAATGAAAGAATCAGGACTATCAATGATGGGCCTTGTTCTGTTGCTAGCTATGGGATTAGTTGGCTGGTTTAAAAGAAATTATGCAAAATAATTAAAATTTAATAGTTTAACTAAAAAGAGTTTTTCCTCGTAAAAATACGAGGAAAAACTCTTTTTTTATTGCGATATTTATTAAAGGTTCTATTACAACTGTTGTTGATAAATATATTACAGAGCCCTTAATTTAAGAGGTTGGGTTTTTGCTTAAATATTAAATTAGATTAACGTTATGGTTAAATCACTTTGAAGTAATGTTGAAATTATGATAGCATAAAAATGTTGTTAATGAAAAAATAGATTAAAGTAATAGCATTTAAGGGTAGTTTTATCCCACAGTATATTCACAAAATATTAAAAGGGGATAGTATGGGAAAAATATATATAGAAATATTAGCGACTATCGGGATACAAATAATACCCTTTATATTTATCATAGATGGATATATCCATAGAAATGGTATTGGCTTAAATAATGGTGATGGGTTACTTGTTTTAGGTGTTTTATTATTATTTGGAATGGGTATTATATATACTATTACGTATTTATTAGATGTAATGATTAAAAGGCATAATAAGTACTTAGTACCTAAATTTAAATACTTATTATTAATGTATTGGGTATTTCTAGATGTTATTATAGTAATTTATTTAAGTTTTAGAAATTTCTTTTAGAGTAGGAAAATCAAATTTTTCATCAACATTCGGGAAAAGGTAAATATGTTGAGGTATATAAAATAAAGGAATAGCCATATTATGCTGCGGGTTCATTTAACCCTATTTATATTCATAAAATAACATCATATTAAGGAGCTAAAAATGTTGAAACTTTTAAAAAATTCCAAAGTATTACATTCATTTTTTAATATTATATTTATTATAGAAACTTTTAGTTTATTTCTTGATACTGCATTTTCATTAGGCGGAATGGGAAGTCAACATATAGATCTATTCCTTTCAGTATCAAGTATAATCGTTCTTTTACAATTTTTTATGCTGATTGTCCAATTTAATTATTTCGATAAAATAATAATAGTAATCCTTTCAATGTTTAATATTGTATTAAACGCAATTATGTTGATCATTGAGATTAATAATGATTGTTATCTTCCTACATTAGAATCCTTCCTGGTAGCTATTTTGATTTCACTGTTCTTTATATGTAAATACTATAAATCAGGAGAAACTAAATGATTAGAAAAGTAATCAATTCAAAAATAATAGCAATCAGTTTAAATATAATATTAATGATTCTTGCAATTATAATGATTGTTCATGCTCTTTCAGGTAAATTCTATAGTGAAGATGTATTCATGTTATTAGTAGGGAACATTGAGATAATTATGATTTTATTACAGAATAAATTATGTAAATATCGTGGTATTATAATACTATCAATTTTTAATGTGATTTTAAATGTAACTCTATCAAATTTGGTTTATACAGACCCGTTAGTTTGGGCTTGTTACATTGGGTCAATTATTTCTATCTTCTTTATGATTAAATTCCCAAAAATGACTTCGTATTAAAATGGGTGATTACGGTAAAAAGAGCTAAACAGAAAATCCTATCTCTTAATTGAGGTAGGATTTATTTTTTATGAAACGTAATGGTAACGATTACAATCCAACTATATTAACGATTTTAATTTATTATTGATTGAACTAATTTTTTTCTACTATGTTGCTTATTATATTTTGTAGTGTGGTAAGAACGCCATGGCTATCTTAAGAAACATGATATATAATTAATGTAAGCGAAAACAAAAAACCTTATATCAACATATAAGGTTTTTCAAAAGAAAATATTTTAATTTTAACGATGCGCCATGAGGGAGTCGAACCCTCAGCTCAAGAACCGGAATCTTACGTGCTATCCATTACACCAACGGCGCAGTATAGTTAATAGTTTAGCTGAATTACGTAAAAAAAACAAGTAACGAAAGCGGAGGTTGAGAAATAATGGCTATTGAACAGAAATTTAAGCAACAACAAACGCAAATTCAAAAACTGGCAATGACACCAGAGCTCCAACAATCAATTAAAATGTTGCAATATAATATAGAAGATTTACAAGAATTTGTCACTGAAAAAATGATGGAAAACCCTTTGATTGAAGCTGTTGACGACAATCAGAGAATCCAAGCAGGGGAGTCTCGTTATAAAGTTAATCTAACAACAAATGGTGATACTGATTATATGAATTCAGTCAGTGATGATGAATCACAATCTTTATTGGATTATTTATTGGAACAAATTTATCTAACGATGCGTCAAACACCGCTTAGAAAGGTTGTTCTTTACTTAGTAGATTATATTGAACAGACGGGCTATTTTAATGCTAATTTGGATGATTTAGCAGAAGAATCAGGAATACCACCCATTATGTTATTAGATGCGTTAACCTTGATTCAACGCTTAGATCCGCCCGGTGTTGGTGCACGTAATTTACAAGAAAGTTTAATGTTACAGATTGATTCTGACGATTTAGCGCCTGAATTGGCATATACAGTCATAAAAGATGATTTTGATAACTTTGTCGATCGTAAATGGTCGGACATAGCAAAAAAATATCGTGTTAATCTTTCAGAAATTCAAGAAATATCAGATTTTGTTCGCACATTATCACCTAATCCAGGTGCAGGATTTGGGACAACTAGAATTGGTAAAATCTATCCAGATTTAGTTTTGAAAAAAAGTAATAATGAATTAACATTATTCAAAGTTCGCGGTGCACAGCCTGAAGTTGTTTTTCAACAAAAATATTTTGATGATATGTCAAAAGACCAAGATCCTGAAGTAATCAAATATTTAACTGAAAAGAAACGGGAATATGAATGGCTAGTTCATGGCTTGAAACAACGAGGCGATACCATTTTAAAAGTAGGACAATATATTTTGAAATATCAGGCTGACTTCTTCACTGATAAAACCAAACCAATTAAGCCATTACTTTTACGGGAAGTTGCAGCCGCTTTAGGTGTTCACGAATCAACAATTAGTCGAACCGTTAATGATAAGTACATTGAAACAGAATCTGGTGTTTATGAAATAAAATCATTCTTTGGACAAATCGCAAATAAGAACAAAAAGAATGCTGAAGAGCTATCTTCAAAAACGATTATGACAACTATGCAGACTTTGATTGAATCTGAAGATAAAACGAAACCTTTCTCTGATCAAAAAATAGTTTTACAATTAATGAAACAAAACATCGATATTTCGAGACGAACAGTTGCAAAATATCGTGAAAACCTGAACATTCCATCGTCATCAGCAAGAAAACGCTACAAGGATTAGGAACAATTATGACCTTATCTCATATATCAAACGTCAATTGCTGACATGGCAGATAGTCGTTTGAAGTGCTTGCAAAGTATGAAACAACCTGATATAATTTGTCTTGTAATAAAGGTATGAAGACACTTTGATTAATGCAGAATGTTATCGTGCTTTGTTTTTTTAGAATTAATGGGTCATAATGCGACACTGTGGGACAAATAATGCCCCATAAGAGAGCAGGTGCAGTATGCATCATGAATTAGAGTGGATCGAAGCAATTGCACCAGACATGATTAAAGTTTTAAAACAAAGATATTTTGTTTTAAGACAGATTGAATGGATGATGCCTGTTGGTCGCAGAATGTTGGCAGCAACTTTAAATCTAAGCGAACGCGTTATGAGAACCGAAACAGATTTTCTGCGTAAGCAAGAACTTATCGTCGTTGGTAAGTCAGGAATGACGCTAACGGATAGAGGTATATCAGTACTACATGGCCTTGAAAAAGTGATGGATAATTTAGTTGGTGTTCGACAGGATGAACAAGAGTTGAGTCGAATTTTAGGCATTGAACATTGTTTGATTGTATCAGGCGATTCCGATGAACAACCTAAAGTTTTAGAGTCAATGGGTAAGAGTCTAGCTGCTAAGTTAGCACTCTTATTGCCAGAAGGTAAAAATTTAATTGCGGTAATGGGTGGCACAACGATGGCTCAAGTAGCTGATCAGTTGACAACACGTCTTTCAATTAAGCGCGATTTAACTTTTTTACCAGCCAGAGGTGGTGTTGGTGAATCAGTAGATATACAAGCCAACTCGATTAGTGGTAAGATGGCATTACACACAGGCGGCAAACATAGAGCCTTGTATGTACCTGAACAACTAAGTGAGAAAACGTACGAGCCTCTTCTTGAAGAACCGAGCATTCAAGAAGTTTTGAACTTAATCAAGGAAAGCAATGCTGTAATTCACAGTATTGGAGAAGCAATGCATATGGCTAAGCGTCGTGACATGTCTAGTGGTATAATAGACATGTTGAAAGAGGACAAAGCTGTAGGTGAGGCATTCGGATATTTCTTTGATGCTCAAGGCAAGGTCGTTTATAGGATTCCTCGTATCGGTTTACAAATAGAGGATCTCACGCACATAAAATGTATTTTCGCAGTTGCAGGTGGCCATTCTAAGGCCGAAGCAATTGTGGCATACATGAAACTTGCACCTAAACAGACGTGGTTAATCACGGATGAGGGTGCCGCAAACTCGATTTTAAAAAAGTAGTGTGCAAACACGCTTTTTAAAATAAATAAATCTTCATTTCCTAAAGGAGGAAATTTAAGTATGTCAGTAAAAGTTGGTATTAACGGTTTTGGCCGTATTGGTCGTTTAGCTTTCCGTCGTATTGCTGAAGTTTCAGATAACATCGAAGTTGTAGCAATCAACGATTTAACTTCTCCATCAATGTTGGCTCATTTATTAAAATATGATACAGCCCATGGTAACTTCGACGCAGAAGTTAGCGCAACAGATAATGGTATTGTTGTTAATGGTAAGGAAATTCCTGTATATGCAGAAGCAGATGCATCAAATATTCCTTGGGTTAAAAACAATAATGTTGATATCGTATTAGAATCAACTGGTTTTTACGCATCAGAAGAAAAAGCTTCAGCTCATATTAAAGCTGGCGCAAAACGTGTATTAATCTCAGCTCCTGCTGGTAAAATGCCTACAATCGTTTACGGTGTAAATGATGACATTTTAACTTCAGATACTAAGATTGCTTCTGCTGGTTCATGTACTACTAACTGTTTAGCACCACTTGCTGGCGCTGTTAACGATGCTTTCGGTATCGAAGTTGGTACAATGACAACAGTTCATGCTTACACAGCTACACAAAAATTACAAGATGGTCCTGACCGTGGTGGAAACTTACGTGCTGCACGCGCTGCTGCAGGTAACACAATTCCTCATTCTACTGGTGCTGCTAAAGCTATCGGTATGGTAATCCCTGATCTTGTTGGTAAATTGAATGGCCATGCACAACGTGTCCCAGTTATTACTGGTTCATTGACAGAATTGGTTACAATCTTGAAATCAAAAGATCTTACAGTTGATGAAGTAAATGCTGCTATTAAAGCAAGAACTGAAAACAACGAATCATTTGGTTACAATGCTGACGAAATCGTTTCATCAGATATCATTGGTACAAGTTTTGGTTCAATCTTTGACCCAACACAAACTGAAGTAACTGGTACTGGCGCTAACCAATTGGTTAAAACTGTTGCTTGGTACGATAACGAATCTGGCTTTACAGCACAAATGATTCGTACATTAGAAAAATTTGCTAGCTTAGAAGCATAATCTAGTTAAACTTTTTTAAAACCGCATATAACTATGCTTAGGCGGAGGGACGCAATACTCCCTCTGCCTTTTTATTTAATCAAAATTACACAGGAGGCTATTATAATGGCTAAATTAATCGTTTCAGATTTAGATGTAAATGACAAAAAAGTTTTAATTCGTGTCGATTTTAATGTTCCTATTAAAAACGGTGTGATTGGTAATGATAACCGTATCGTTGCTGCATTACCAACTATCAAATATGTAACTGAAAATGGTGGTAAAGCCATTCTTCTTTCTCATCTTGGTCGTATTAAGACTGAAGAAGACAAAAAAGAATTATCATTACGTCCAGTTGCAGAACGTTTATCTAACTTATTAAACAAACCTGTTACTTTTGTTCCTGCTACACGTGGTCCTCAATTAGAAGACGCAATTGCAGCAATGAAAGACGGCGATGTTTTAGTAATGGAAAACACACGTTTTGAAGATTTAGATGGTAAAAAAGAAAGCAAAAACGATCCTGAATTAGGTAAATACTGGGCTTCACTTGGCGACTTGTTTGTCAATGATGCTTTCGGTACAGCTCATCGTGCACATGCTTCTAACGTTGGAATCTCAAGCAACATGGAACAAGCTGCTGCTGGATTCTTAATGGAAAAAGAAATCAAATTCTTAGGTGAAGCTGTTGACGAACCAAAACGTCCATTTGTTGCTATCTTAGGTGGCGCAAAAGTTTCAGATAAGATTGGTGTTATTTCTCATTTACTTAAAAAAGCTGACAAAGTTATCGTTGGTGGTGGTATGACTTATACTTTCTACGCTGCTAAAGGTATGAAGATTGGTTCATCATTAGTTGAAACAGACAAAATTGATTTAGCTAAACAAATCATTGAAGAAGCTGGCGACAAATTAGTATTACCAGTTGATTCAATCGTTGCTGAAAAATTTGATAACGATGTTGAACACAAAACTGTTGATGGTGACATTCCTGACGGTTACATGGCATTGGATATCGGACCTAAATCTGTTGCAGAATTTAAAGATGTTTTAAAAGATGCTAAAACAGTTGTATGGAACGGACCAATGGGTGTATTCGAAATGAGCAACTATGCTAACGGAACACTTGAAATCGGTAAATTCTTGGGTACTTTATCAGAAGCTACAACAATCGTTGGTGGTGGTGATTCAACTGCTGCTGTTCAACAATTAGGTGTTGCTGATCAATTAACTCATATTTCTACTGGTGGTGGCGCTTCACTTGAATACCTTGAAGGTAAAACTTTACCAGGTATTGCTGCTATTACAACAAAATAATTTTTAATTAAATTGTCGTAAGAAACCGTCTATTAACGAAAGGAAGTTATTATTTTGCGTAAACCAATTATTGCTGGTAACTGGAAAATGAACAAAGGCCCTAAAGAAACTGCTGAATTCGTAGCAGGTCTTAAAGGTAAATTACCAAAGTTTGACGATGTTGAATCTGTTATTGCTGCTCCTGCAGTAGATTTACAAACATTACTTGATGCTGCTAAAGGTACTGACTTAAAAGTTGCTGCTGAAAATGCATACTTTGAAGATGAAGGTGCTTTTACTGGTGAAACTTCACCAAAAGTTCTTTCTGAAATGGGTGTTGACTATGTTGTTATTGGTCATTCAGAACGTCGCGAATACTTCGGCGAAAATGATGACGATATTAACAAAAAAGCACATGCTGTTTTCAATAATGGTATGGTTCCTATTATCTGCTGTGGTGAAACGTTAGAACAACGTCAAGCCGGCGAAGCAGAATCATGGGTTGCTGGACAAGTTTCTGCTGCATTAAGAGGCTTATCTGTTGAACAAGTTAATCTTGCAGTTATTGCATACGAACCAATCTGGGCTATCGGTACTGGTGAAACAGCTACTTCTGACCAAGCACAAGAAATCTGTGCAGTAATTCGTAAAACAGTTGCTGATTTGTATGACCAAACAGTTGCTGATAAAGTTCGTATCCAATACGGTGGTTCAGTTAAACCTGGTAACGTCGTAGAATTAATGGGTAAAGACGATATTGATGGTGGTTTAGTTGGTGGCGCAAGTATGGAAACTGCTTCATACTTAGACCTTGTTAACTTCAAAGCATAATTCGTATTTTAGCTGTTAAAAAGATTGAAAATGAATCAATAAACTATTAAAATAATGGTAAGGGTGTTATTGTATCCCCGCCAAAAAACGTTTTTAAAGGAGAGTACAAATTTATGTCAATGATTACAGATATTTATGCACGCGAAGTTCTAGATTCACGCGGTAACCCAACTGTTGAAGTTGAAGTTTACACAGAAGACGGCGCAATGGGCCGCGGAATTGTTCCTTCAGGTGCTTCAACTGGTGAACATGAAGCCGTTGAATTACGTGATGGCGACAAATCTCGTTACATGGGCTTAGGCGTTACTAAAGCTGTTGACAACGTAAACAACATTATCGTTAAAGAAATTGTTGGATATGATGTTACTGATCAAGTTGGTATTGATAAAGCTATGATCGCATTAGATGGTACACCAAACAAAGGTAAATTGGGCGCTAACGCTATTTTAGGTGTTTCAATTGCTGCTGCTCGTGCTGCTGCTGATGAATTAGAAGTTCCTTTATACAGTTACTTAGGCGGATTTAACGCACATGTCCTTCCAACTCCTATGATGAACGTTATCAATGGTGGATCACATGCTAACAACAGTGTTGATTTCCAAGAATTCATGATCATGCCTGTTGGCGCACCTTCTATCAAAGAAGCTGTACGTATGGGTTCAGAAACATTCCATAACTTACAAAAGATTTTAGCTGAAAAAGGCTACTCTACTGCTGTTGGTGATGAAGGTGGTTTCGCTCCTGATCTTAAGAACAATGAAGAACCATTTGAAATCTTAATCGAAGCAATCGAACGTGCCGGTTACAAACCTGGTAAAGATATTGCTATCGCATTTGATGCTGCTTCATCAGAATTCTACAATGCTGAAACTGGCAAATATAGATTACAATATGAAGGCGAAAATGGCCAAGATTATACTTCTGAAGAAATGGTTGAATTCCTTGAAGCAATCGTTGACAAATACCCAGTTATCTCAATTGAAGATGGCTTGGATGAAAACGATTGGGAAGGCTGGAAGATGATGACAGCTAAATTGGGCAACAAAGTTCAATTAGTTGGGGATGATTTATTTGTTACAAACACTGACTACCTTAAAAAAGGTATCGAAATGGGCGTTTCAAACTCAATCCTTATCAAAGTTAACCAAATCGGTACACTTACAGAAACAATGGAAGCTATCGAAATGGCTAAAGAAGCTGGTTATACAGCTATCGTTTCTCATCGTTCAGGTGAAACTGAAGATACAACTATCGCTGACTTAGTTGTTGCAACTAATGCTGGCCAAATCAAGACTGGTTCATTGAGCCGTGTTGATCGTATCGCTAAGTACAACCAATTAATGAGAATTGAAGATAACTTAGAAGAAACATCAGAATACAAAGGTATCCACTCATTCTACAACTTGAGTTCAGATGCTCGCGATACAATCGTTAACAAATAATTCTTTATGAATTAAGCGTTTCTGATTGAAAGAAGGTCCTACCTAATTTGATTTTAGGTGGGACCTTTTTTGTATTATAATAGGACGCACTATATTGAAAGGTAAAACTTATTGTTGTATAATTTAGATGTTGGAAATTATAGTTAGGAATGTGAGCGTGTATGAAAAAATCAGAGCGTATTACAATACAAGATGATCTAACATCAAAAGTTTATGATCTTATTTTAAACGAAGAAACGACAAATGAGGAACGTCTCTTATTAGTTGATTTTAAAAATAAAGTTGAGCGTGGGCAGTACTTCGAGAAGGCAGTCGCTGATTTAGCGGAGTCGTTGCGCTTATTGGCTGTAAGTAATTTAAAAAATAAAATAAAGTTAAGTGCTGACGTTGGTCGATTTTATATGGAAATTTCGACAACCGGTTTATTTAAAAAAAATTTAGGCTGGGGACTTATAGCTATGAGTATGATTTATCATCCTTAAGTGATCATTAGATTATGCTAGTTTTTAAGAAGAGTTATTCAATAGTTGAATAATTCTTTTTTTGTTACTAATGAGTTCAGCAAATAATTGGATTTTAGCATATACTAATAGAATGAAGAGGTGTGTATGGTTTTATGACAAAACAAGGTATCAAAGAGCGATTGAATTTAACTAATCTCATATTTATTTTAAGAGGGCTATTAATTGGGCTCGTTACAGGTATCGTTGTAAGTCTATTTAGGTTAGCTATTATTTATGTGCTTAAAGTCTTTATCTATTTTTACCAGGCAATTAATCAGAATATGTGGTTACTGTTTCCAATGATTCTTTTGAGTCTAGCTATGGTACTAGGTATTGGAACACTAATGAAGCAAGAGCCAAATATTATGGGATCCGGTATTCCGCAAGTAGAGGGCCAGCTTGCTGGTAATCTTGAAATGCGTTGGTGGTCAGTTTTATGGCGAAAATTTATCGGTGGTGTTTTAGGCATTGGATCAGGGCTATTCCTCGGCCGTGAAGGCCCATCTATTCAACTAGGTGCAGCAGTCGGACAAGGATTCGCAGAGATGACTAAACATACTGAATCGGAACGCCGCATTCTGATTGCAGGTGGTGGCGCTGCAGGTCTATCCGCAGCTTTTAATGCACCAATTGCGAGTACGCTTTTTATATTAGAGGAAGTGTATCATAATTTTTCACCGTTGATTTGGACAACAGCATTAGCTAGTTCAATTTCAGCCAATTATATTTCATTGCATTTTTTCGGTCTAAAACCGGCGCTACAAATGATGGATATTCAGACCTTATCATTGTTACAATACTGGCATTTGATTGCTTTAGGGCTTATTTTGGGCCTCCTAGGCTATCTGTATCAAAACGTATTACTTAAATCGACTGATTTATATAATATTCTACATAAAATTCCGATTTTTTATCGCTCAATTGTCCCTTTTATTTTAGTTATTCCGATTGGATTATACTTACCACAAACTTTAGGTGGCGGTAATGAGATTATTTTAAGTCTAGTTCAAAGTAAATCATTGACCGTTTTATTGGGACTCTTTCTTTTAAGATTTATCTTTTCAATGATATCCTATGGTTCTGGATTACCAGGTGGTATTTTTCTGCCTATTCTAACATTAGGCGCTATTATTGGCGCTGGGTATGCAACTGTTATGATAATGTTAGGGTTGTTACCAGCTAAATATATAACTGATTTTATTATTTTTGGAATGGCCGGGTACTTTGCTGGAATTGGTAAAGCACCTTTTACAGCTATTTTATTAGTTACGGAAATGGTGGGTAGTTTACATCACTTAATGCCACTAGCCATTATTTCATTAGTTTCATTTTTAGTTATTGATATTTTAGGCGGCGCACCTATCTACGATTCTTTACTTAAAAAATTAATTGGTCAAAATGAAATTGATTTGGGCGGTAAAAAGGACCGACTTGAGACGCCTATTTTTGCTGGATCAAATTTAGAAAATAAAAAAGTTTCAGAAGTAGTTTGGCCTGAAAATAGCTTATTAATCACGGTTAGACGTGGTGAAAAGCAATTAATTCCACATGGTGTGACGGTTTTAAAAGCAGGAGATACATTAGTTCTTTTGACTGAGCACCAAAATCGACCTAAACTTAAGACAGAAATGGATACATTATCCGGATTTGAATCACTTTAATAAAATAATAACGGTGGAAAATTAATGCAAACTGTGCTAAATTAGTATAGATATAGATTACGTAATTGGGTTAAGGAGGTAAATGATTTGACTAACATACTAACAATTTTAATTATCATCGTTTCAGTCTTAATGATTATCGCTGTTATGATGCAACCTGCAAAAACAAATAACGCTTCAGGTGCTTTATCTGGTGGCGGTGGTGGTGCTGACGATTTATTTAGCAAACAAAAACCACGTGGATTCGAAGCATTTATGCAAAAAGTAACCTTTGTCTTGGGCGTTTTATTTTTCTGTCTAGCTCTAGGACTTGTCTATTTGGCCTCAAAATAATAATAAAGAAAGCCTCCTGTGCAAACAATTGTTGCAGCAGGAGGCTTTTATTTAGAAATAAAATAAAATTAATAATAAATAAATGTAACGCAAATACGAATATGAAAACGAGGTATACATGGATAAAAAGATGCAAGAACTTATATTAAAAGAACTAAAAATTAAAGAAAATGAATCTTTCAGTGTTGAAGAATTAACAGCTGCCCTTAAATTAGAAGGCCAGGATGCGTTCAAAGAACTTGTTAAAACACTTGCTGAAATGGAACGTAAACGTGAAGTGAAAATTACATCAGAAGGCAAATTTCAAATTGCACTTCAAACACCACAATTAGTGGGTATTTTTCATGCAAATGATCGTGGATTTGGATTCGTTACGATTGATCCAGAACAACCTGATGTTTTCGTTAATCCAACACAAACAATGTCTGCCTTAAATGGTGATAGTGTTGAGATTGAGATTACAAGTGCTGCTAAACCTGGGGATGACCGTGGTCCTGAAGGTAAAGTTAATAAAATTGTTGAACATAATGTAACATCAATTGTTGGTGAATTTGAAGTTGAACCATCTGACCTTGAAAATTCAGGAATAATTGGCCATTTAGTTGTTAAAAACAAGAAATTACAACGTTATAACTTATTGGTAACAGGGGTTGGTTTACATCCAGTTGCCGGAGAAGTTATTACAGCTGATATTACTGCTTACCCAACAAGTGAAAAACCATTAGTTATTGAAACATTGGTTAAAGAAGTTGTGGGTAACAAAGACGATCCAGGTATGGATATTTTACAAGTTGTTTATCAACATGATATTCCTAGTGAATTTCCTGAAGATGTTATGGCTCAAGCTGAAGCAACTCCAGAAGTTGTGCTACCAGAAGAAAAAATTGGCCGTGTTGATTTAACGGACCAAACATTGGTAACAATTGATAGTATTGATTCTAAGGATTTAGATGATGCTGTTACTGCCTGGAAACTTGATAACGGGAACTACCATTTAGGTGTGCATATTGCTGATGTTTCGCATTATGTCCAACCAGGCACACCACTTGATCGTGAAGCATACGAACGTGGAACGAGTGTTTATTTAACTGACCGTGTTATTCCAATGTTGCCTCACAAATTATCAAATGGTATTTGTTCATTGAATCCAAAAGTTGAACGCCTTGCTATGAGTTGTGAAATGGAAATTACACCAGAAGGTTATGTTGTTAACCACAAAATCTTCCAAAGTGTGATTAAAACGACAGAACGTATGACTTACAAAGCCATTAACAAGATTCTTGAATCAGATGATGCAAAGACGAAAGCTAAATATGAAGAATTGGTCCCAATGTTTGAAACAATGGGCGAATTACACAAAATTCTTGAAAAAATGCGTAAAAAACGTGGTGCAATTAGTTTTGATGATAATGAATCTAAGATTATCGTTGATGAAGCGGGTCACCCAATTGATATTCAAATTAGAACTCGTGGAACAAGTGAACGTTTAGTTGAATCATTTATGTTAGCTGCAAATGAAACTGTTGCAGCTCATTACGATAAATTAAAAGTACCTTTTGTTTACCGTGTGCATGAAACACCTAAGAATGAAAAAGTAATGCGTTTCTTCGAAACTTTAACCAGTTTTGGTATCGTTGTTAAAGGTGATAGTAAGAATGTAACACCTAAAATGTTACAAGGTGTTTTAAAAGAAGTAGCTGGTAAACCTGAAGAATCAATGGTTTCTGTTATGTTACTTAGAAGTATGCAACAAGCTAAATATACTGATGAATCATTAGGTCACTTTGGTTTAGCTGCTACTGATTATACGCATTTTACGTCACCAATTAGACGTTACCCTGATTTGATGGTTCATCGTTTAATTCGTTTCTACGAAGAAAATGGTATTGGGGACACTCAAAAAGAAAAATATGCTGAACAATTACCTGAACTTACAACACATACATCACAAATGGAACGTCGCGCAATTGATGCCGAACGTGATACTGACGCAATGAAAAAAGCTGAATACATGGCTGATCATGTTGGTGAAACCTTTGAAGGTGTTGTTAGCTCAGTTATGAAGTTTGGTGTCTTCGTTTCATTACCAAATACTGTTGAAGGTCTTGTTCATATTAGTAATATGAAGGATGACTATTATGAATATTTAGATATGCATATGGCATTAGTAGGTAAGAGAACCAAGAGAACTTTCAGAATTGGTCAACCAATCGAAGTAAAAGTTGCTAAAGTTGATATTGAGCAAAGTGCGATTGATTTTGAAATTGTTAATCCACAAAACACACCAACTTCTGATTTACGAGGTAAAGGTGGAAACTTCAAACGTCCAGGTAATGGTCGTCCAGGAGACAAGAAACCTTATAACCGTAATGGTAAACCAGCTGCTGGAAATAGTAATGGAAAGAAACCATTCTACAAATCAGCTAATAAAAACACAGCACCAAGAAAAAATAATACACGTCAAAAATAATATCGGGGGGATTAAGATTGCGAAAAGAAAAGTCATCTTTTGATAAACCCTTAGCCCAGAATAAAAAAGCAAGACACAGTTATAACATTGAAGATACGGTTGAGGCTGGTGTCGTTTTAACAGGTACTGAGATTAAATCCGTTCGAAATAGTCGTATTAATCTAAAAGATGGATTTGCGCAAATTAGAAATGGTGAAGCTTGGCTGATGAATGTTCATATTTCAACGTATGATCAAGGAAATCAATTCAATCATGATCCACTTCGAAATCGTAAATTATTATTGCATAGAAAACAAATAGCTCAATTTGATGAAGCAACTAAAAATAAGGGTGTTACAATTGTCCCTTTGAAAGTGTACATTAAAAACGGCTTTGCAAAAGTACTAATCGGTGTTGCAAAAGGGAAGAATGATTACGATAAACGTGAAACAATTAAACGTCGAGATCAGGAACGCCAAATTCAACGCGTACTTAAAAATTACTAATAAAAAAGGAAGCAACCAATTTTGAAATTGGTTGCTTCCTTTTTAGTTATTAAGCTTGTTTGTAAAGACCAGCAATTTGATCTTGAACATCTTTATTTTCTAAGAATTCATCATAAGTAGTATCTGCTCGATCAACAAGACCGTTTGGTGTTACTTCGATGATACGGTTAGCGATTGTTTGAATGAACTCACGATCATGAGAGCCGAATAATAGAGCACTCTTATAATTTGAAAGACCTTCATTCAATGAAGTAATTGATTCCAAATCTAAATGGTTAGTAGGATCATCAAGTAAAAGAACGTTGTTTCTTGTTAACATCATTTTTGATAACATACAACGAACTTTTTCTCCACCGGATAAGACGCCAACTTCTTTATCGACTTCTTCACCAGAAAATAACATACGACCTAAGAATCCACGCAAGAAAGTGTTATCACTTTCTGCTTTAGAAGCAAATTGACGTAACCAATCGATAATTGTTAAATGTTCATCAGCGAATTGGTCGTTATTATCTTTAGCAAGGTAAGCTTGTGATGTTGTTACACCCCATTGAACTGTACCTGTATCTGGTTCTAATTCACCAGAAAGAATTCTAATTAATGTTGTAACAGCAATATCAGTTTCACTTGTAAAGGCTGTTTTATCATCTTTGCCTAAACTAAATGAGATATTATCTAAAACTTTTACGCCATCAATTGTTTTTGAAACGCCACTAACTGATAATAAATCATTACCAATTTCACGGTCGATTTCAAAGTTAATGAATGGGTAGCGACGTGATGAAGGTTGAATATCATCAAGTGTGATTTTTTCAAGCATTTTCTTACGAGAAGTTGCTTGTTTAGATTTAGAAGCGTTAGCACTGAATCGTGCAACGAAATCTTGTAATTCTTTGATTTTAGCTTCTTTTTTATCGTTAGAATCATTTGCAAGTTTTGAAGCTAAGGCACTTGATTCCATCCAGAAGTCGTAATTACCAACGAATAATTTGATTTTACCAAAATCAACATCACACATGTGGGTGCAGACATTATTTAAGAAATGTCTATCATGAGAAACAACAATAACGGTATTTGAGAAGTTAATTAAGAAATCTTCTAACCAGTTAATTGATTTGATGTCTAACCCATTAGTAGGTTCATCAAGTAAGAGAACATCAGGATTACCAAAAAGTGCTTGTGCAAGCAAAATCTTAACTTTTTGACTTTCTGTTAGTTCGCTCATCTTTTTATTTTGCATATCTTCAGCGAAGCCTAAGCCTTGTAAAAGAGTTGAAGCTTCTGATTCAGCTTCCCAACCATTCATTTCAGCAAAGTCAGATTCTAGTTCAGCAACTTTGATACCATCTTCATCAGAAAAATCAGCTTTTGCATAAATAGCATCTTTTGCTTCCATAACAGCATAGAGTTCTTTGTAACCCATAATGACTGTTTCAAGAACAGTATATTCTTCGAAGCCATAATGATTTTGTTGTAGCATTGTCATACGTTCATTTGGATCTAATGAAATTTTACCTGTACTTGGTGTTATTTCACCAGATAAAATCTTTAAAAATGTTGATTTACCAGCGCCATTAGCACCGATTAGTCCGTAACAATTACCAGGCGTGAATTTTAAATTAACGTCATCGTATAACTTACGGTCTGAAAAACTTAAACTTACATTACTTACAGTTATCATTTAATACCCTCACTATTCGTTTGTATAATCTACATATCATAGCATATTTCAGGCTCAAAATGAAACGGTTTTGAAAATGAACTCAAATAAAATGATTATTTCTGAAAATGAGGGTACGTTAGTCATAGAGTTGTAATATGAGTGATGTTTTGTAATATGCCTGACACATGTCTGACTTGTCGGTTCGATATACTCTAGAAATGGGTAATAAAGTTATTTACAAAAAGGAGTATTATTTTGAAAATTAGAAATATTATTGGTTTTACGGCAGTTATACTTTGCTTATTAGGTGGTTCGGTTTCTGTTAGTGCAACATCTATCAGTGATTTAAAAAAACAAGAATCAGCTGCACAAGAGAAAGTAACAACTGCTAATTCAAAAATTTCAAAGTCATTAACGAGTATTAATGATGAGTATGCAAAAATTGATAAATTAAATCAAGAAATTTCTGATAAAGAAAAGAAAATTGGTTCACAAGATAAATCAATTGGTAATGAACAAAAACAATTAGATACACGTATTGAAAATGCTAAAGATAGATTAAGAAGTCTACAAGTTAATGATTCAAGTAGTAAAATGGTAACGGCTATTCTTGAAGCAAAGAATGCTGGTGATTTTATTAGCCGTGTTTACGCAGTTTCTGTTTTACAATCTGCTGATAACAAAACGATGAAAGATGTTGCGTCTAATATCAAAACCATGGAAGATGCTAAAGCGCATTTGGAATCTGAACAAAAATCATTGAAATTAAAACAATCTGAAACAAAACAAGAAACAAAAGAAATGAATAAACAATTAGCAGCGTTAAAAGATACTTTAGGTGACGCAAAGAAAGATTTAGCCAAAGTAACAAAGGCTAAAGATGCTGAGTTATCAAAAAAAGCAAGAGAAGCAAAGGCTAAAGCTGATGCTAAGGCAGCAGCAGCTGCTAAAAAAGAAGCAGCTAAAAAGGCTGAAAGTGATGATTCATCAGATAAAAAAGGAAGTACTGACCAAAAAGCAAGCAACGATACTTCTGGCAAATCAACTAAGAAAACGTTACAAATGGTCGCAACGGCTTATTCAACAAATGCACCAGGGATGGGAACTCATGGATCATATGGGTTAAGTTTGTTAACTAATCCACAACAAATTGCTGTGGATCCTTCAGTTATTCCGCTAGGAACTGTTGTCTGGGTATCTGGTTATGGTGTTGCGATTGCTGGCGATACAGGTTCAGCAATTAAAGGAAACCGAATTGATGTGCATTTTATCTCAAATGCAAGATGTTACACATGGGGTAAAAAGACAGTTACTGTAAAAGTTTTAGAATAAAGATATGAAAAAAGGTCTGCTAAATTTATTTTTAGCAGACCTTTTTATTTATTTAAATATCTTTTTGCATATGATGATAGTCATGACCACTAATAATCATGTTACCAACAGTTTTAAAGCCCATTTTTGTGTATAACTTTTCTGCTTTAGGATTTGCAAAGTCGACGTTTAAGCCAATCTTTGTTTTTCCAGCTGCACGGGCAATCTCGGGAAGAGACTCTAGAAGTTTTGTGCCGATGCCTTGTCCTTGGAAATCTGGTGAAACAGCAAGGGTATCAAGGTACCATTCATTTGGATAAACTTCTGAGTCTGGAAAGAGTTCAGTTGTTTCAGGTAAACCAATTTGTGGGAAAAATTGATTCATAGCAAGATCAAGATGGTCTTCATCTTCATCCGGATAACCAAATGCTATCCCAGCAACCTTACCATCAATATCGGCAATTTGAACACGACCGTAGCTGTAACGGTAGTCTTCTGTTTCAAATGCAAGCTCTAGCACTTTGAATAGGTCGGGTAATGGAATTTCTTGAAGAATAGGAATTTCCATATCTTCTAAAATAATATTCACTAAAGGAACGACCTCGTGTGCATCTTTTTTTGTTGCTCTTCTAATAATCATATAAACCATCCTTTCCTGAATATCTCTAGTGTATAGGGTACTTAAATAATTGTCAAAACAACTAAATTGCTTGCTAAGTGTAGATATGTTATATTATGTTACATCAAAATGTTTTGGGGAGGATATTATGAAAAAATGGCAGTCAATGATCATGTCAATCATGGTCGCATGTGTATTTTTATTATTTTTACATAGTAATCAAGTAAATGCAGCAGAAAAGACGTATACAATCGGGACTGATGTAACTTATGCACCATTTGAATATCAAGCAGAAGATGGTAAATCATATGTTGGTATTGATATGGATATAATGCGAGCCATTGCTAAAGAGGAAGGATTTAAAGTTGATATTAAAGCCTTAGGGTTTAATGCAGCGGTTCAAGCATTAGATGCTAACCAAATTGATGGGGTTATGGCTGGTATGATGATAACTCCAGAACGTCGTGTTAAATTTGATTTCTCAGATAGTTATTATGAAGCTGGGGTAGCTATGGCTGTTGGTAAAAACAGTTCAATTAAATCTTTGGATGATTTAAGAGGGAAAAAGGTAGCGATTAAAGTTGGTACAGCTGCCGGAGAATTCGTAAACTCAATTAAAAAACAATATAATATTACAACAACAACTTTTGATGATTCAAGTAACATGTATGACGATGTTGTGACAGGAAATTCCGATGCGACTTTTGATGATAAACCAGTTTTAGCATATGGTGTTAAGAATGGTATTGAAATGAAAGTAGTTGGTAAAACATATGAAAAAGGTGAATATGGATTCGCCGTTAAAAAAGGGCAAAATAAAGAATTAATAACAAAATTTAATGCCGGGCTAAAGAAACTTAAAGCTAACGGTGAATATAAAAAGATTGTTGATAAGTACACTGGAACGAACGCAAAAAATGCTAACTCTAAAAATTCTCGAACAATTTTAGGTTTATTGAAAACAAATAGTGGCTCATTATTAGAAGGATTTAAACAAACAATGTTATTAACAATTGTGGCTATTGTTTGTGCAACAGTTTTAGGGATTATTTTAGGTATGATGGGTGTTGCGCCAAATAAATGGCTTAATGGGCTTTCAAGTACATTAATTTACATTTTCCGTGGCCTACCGCTAATTGTATTGGCCTTCTTTATCTACATTGGTATTCCTAATTTAACCGGGAGCAAGATTCCAGCATTTGTGGCAGGTATTATAACCTTAACGTTAAATGAAGGTGCGTATACAGCGGCCTTTGTTAAAGGTGGGATTAAGGCTGTTGATAATGGCCAAATGGAAGCTGCTCGTAGTCTAGGATTACCTTATGGAAAAGCAATGATGAAAGTCATTATGCCACAAGGAATTAAGATTATGATTCCATCATTTATTAATCAATTTATTATTACGTTGAAAGATACGTCAATTTTATCTGTTATCGGTATTTTAGAATTAACGCAAACAGGTAAGATTATAATCGCAAGAAACCTTGAAGGATTCAAGATGTGGTTGATTATCGCGGTGATTTATCTCGTTATCATAACGTTATTAACGTGGTTATCTAATTTAGTCGAAAGGAAGATTAAATAATGGCAGCTAAAATTCAAGTTAAAAATTTGAAAAAAAACTATGGTTCAAATGAAGTTTTGAAGGGGTTAGATATTTCAGTTGCAGAAAAAGAAGTTGTCTGCATGATTGGACCTTCCGGTTCTGGGAAAAGTACCTTTTTACGTTGTTTAAATAAATTAGAAGATTTAACTTCCGGTTCAATTATTATTGAGGGGCATGATATAAGTGATCCAAAAACTGATTTAAATGTTGTTCGTCAAAATATTGGCATGGTATTTCAACATTTTAATTTGTTTCCACATTTAACCGTTCTTGAAAATATTATTTTAGCGCCTGTTGAATTAAAAAAAGAAACAAAAGAAGAAGCAACTAAGGAAGCAAAACGTCTTTTATCCCAAGTTGGTTTGAGTGATAAAGCAGATGCTGCACCTGCTTCGTTATCTGGTGGTCAAAAACAACGTGTCGCAATCGCACGCGCACTTGCAATGAAACCAGATATTATGTTATTTGATGAACCAACGTCTGCACTTGATCCAGAAATGGTTGGGGATGTTTTAGATGTTATGAAACAACTTGCGAGGGATGGTATGACAATGGTTGTTGTCACACATGAAATGGGTTTTGCTAAAGAAGTGGCTGATCGTGTGGTCTTTATGGCTGATGGTTACATTTTAGAAAGTAGTACACCAGATGAAATATTTAGTAATCCGCAAAATGATAGAACAAAAGATTTCTTAAACAAAGTTTTAAATGCATAAAAAGTGCAAACTAATTAAATCTTTCGGCCTTTCATTAATTTTTGGTGGGGCAAGCATTGTAAAAGGTCCTAATCACTTCGCGTGGTGGTTAGGATTTTTTATGTATAGTTACTAAAAATTAGGATGTTTACGATGATTTGAATTGAAAAAAGCTTTTTAGCAAAGGAGAAAAGTAAAATTATGAAAGCAATTGTTGTTAATGAAGCAGGAGGAACAGATAAGCTTATTTACCAAGAGGTAAATTTACCTAAAATAAAAGCTAACTGGTCCTTAATTAAAATAAAAGGGTTTGGTATCAATAGATCGGAGATTTTTACGAGAGAGGGAAAATCGCCAACTGTTTTGTTTCCTAGGGTTTTAGGCATTGAATGTGTGGGTGTTGTTGAAGAAACGAGCGATCCTGAAAGATTACCTATAGGGAAAAAAGTTATTTCCATTATGGGAGAAATGGGACGCGCATTTGATGGCAGCTATGCTGAATATGTAGCATTACCAAATAACCAAATATATCCAATAACAACAAATATATCTTGGAAAGAACTTGCGACTATTCCTGAAACGTACTATACAGCATTTGGTTCAATGAAAAACTTAAAAATTACAAAAAAAGATAAAATTTTAGTTAGAGGCGCCACAAGTGGAGTAGGTATTTCATTTCTTAAATTGTTGAAGGCCAGATATCCTGATATTGTAATTGATGGTACTAGTCGGAGCCAAGCAAAAAATGAGCAATTATTGTCCGCTGGTTTTAATGATGTAATAATAGATAAGACTGGTGTATTAGAGACTGAAAAGAAGTATGACAAAATTTTAGAATTAATTGGCCCTGCCACTATAAAAGATAGTTTTCAACATTTAAACGAAGGAGGCATTTTATGTAGTACGGGACAATTAGGAGGTAAATGGTTTTTAGAAGAATTTGATCCGATTATAGATATCGAGAAAAATAGTTACCTCACTAGTTTTTACTCTGACAATGTCAGTCAGGATAAATTGAATGATCTGTTGGACTACATTTCAAAATATGATGTTGATGTGAAACCAGAAAAAAACTTCAAACTAAGTGAAGTTCCTTTAGCGCATGCTTACTTACAAAATCAGGATAGTTTTGGGAAAGTAATCGTGTTACTAACAACTGAATAAAGATAAGTACCAAATTGGTTAGCGACGTATTATGGGTTTCATAATTGATAGTTGGAGAGTAACAGGGCTGATTGATTACGTAACAAAAGTCTTATGGCTTTTGTTTTTTTCGTTGTAAAAAAACTGTTATTGGTAATAGTTTTTAAACTACTATCAACAACAGTTTTTATAGACTTATTTTTTCTAATTAATTACACTTTTTAGTCTCAATCGATTTATTTTTCAGCTAACTGTTCAAGAATAGCTAAGCCAACACCATCTTCAGAATTTGTTTTTGCTGAATGATTGGCAATACGTTTTACCTCGTCGTGGCCATTTTCCATGGCGTAACTGACGCCTGCAACTTTTAACATAGAAACATCATTTAAGTTATCTCCAATTGCCATGACATCTGACATTGGGATATTAAGTTCTTTAGCGAAAGCTTGGAGTGCAATCCCTTTTTGGGCATTTACGTTGTTAATTTCAAGGTTAGTAGGTGCAGAAGAGGTAACAACAAGTGAGTCTTCTTCTTCAATTTTTGCTTTTAAAGGGAGTAATTCTTCTTGACCATCCATACTGAAAACAATTAATTTAAAAATATCAATTTTTGAATCATCGATGACTGTTTGGTAATCATCAACGTAATTGATATTCATTAATTCAAGACGAGCTGCAGCTAATGAAACAGCCATTTTAAATGGTGTATCTGGATTTGTATCAGAGATTAGACGCGCTACATTTTGAATACGGTTTGCACGATTATCAGAATAAACACCGTTTGAGGTTGTCATTTCAAAGTAAAAATTTTCTTTTTTGAATGTTTGAACTAAAGTTTGAACGACTTTTTTTGAAATAGGTGTTGTACTAAGTGTTTTACCATTTCCATCTAAAACTTCTGCGCCGTTAAATGTAATCATTGGACTATTGAACCCGGCTGCTGTAATTAAAGGTTTAACTTCAGTATAGCCACGGCCAGTAGAAACGATAAAGTGGACTCCTAATGCTTGTGCTTGTTTAATCGCATCGGCGTTTTTTTCTGAAATCACCATTTGATCATTTAGTAAAGTACCATCCATATCTGATGCAATAATTTTTATCATAAATTCAACACTCCTCTAATCTTATTTACTGGTTTCATTTTAACATGAAACCGCTCGATATTTTAATCAAATCATTTATTTTTGTATTCACTAATATGGTAAACTTAATCTGTGAGGTGTTAGACAATGAATATTAATGTCGATAATGATTGGCAACCCATTTTGACCGAAGAGCTTGCAAAATCTAAATATGCTGATTTAGAAACGTTTATTGATAATGAATATCAAAATGAGACGATTTATCCGGAAAAAAATCGCATTTTTGAAAGCTTTGAACTGACCCCATTTTCTGACGTTAGAGTTTGTTTATTGGGACAGGATCCTTATCATGAAAAGCATCAAGCTCATGGGTTGAGTTTTTCTGTTTTACCAGGAGAAAAAATTCCACCTTCTTTACGGAATATGTATAAAGAATTGGAAACAGATTTAGGAATTCCACCAGCTAATCATGGCTATTTGAAGAGTTGGGCGGAGCAAGGTGTTTTGATGTTAAATTCAGTCTTAACTGTAAGAGATGGCGCCGCTAATTCTCATCGTAATCATGGATGGGAATTATTAACAGATGGTGTGATTGAACGATTATCCGAATCTTCACAGACAATTATTTTTGTTTTATGGGGGAAGACAGCCCAAGATAAGATTAAATTAATTGATACAGATCACAATATTGTGATAACATCACCTCATCCAAGTCCGTTATCTGCTTACCGCGGTTTTTTTGGATCGAAACCATTTTCACAAATAAATCAAAATTTAATAAGTCAGGGATTGCCACCGATTAACTGGCAATTACCCAGTAACACTTAATTAGGAGGAAATGATATGTCATTATTTGAAAGTTTGAAAAGCAAAATTGAAAGTAAAAAAATTAAAATAGTTTTTCCTGAAGGGGAAGAAGAACGTATTCTAAGAGCAGCCGTTAAATTAGCAGAAGATAATTTGGCAGAACCTATTTTATTGGGGGATGTTGCAAAAATGAAAGAGTTAGCCACAAAGCTCGATTTAACTCTTGATGGTATCGGTGTAGAATTACTTGATCCTAAACAATATTCTGAAACAGATTTTAATGAGATGAAAACGGCCTTTGTTGAACGACGTAAGGGTAAAAATACACCTGAACAAGCTGAAGAAATGTTACGCGATGTTAATTATTTCGGTACAATGCTCGTTTACATGGGATTAGCTGAAGGGATGGTTTCTGGAGCTGTTCACGCTACTGGAGATACCGTTCGACCTGCATTACAAATTATTAAAACGAAACCAGGCGTGAGTCGGACAAGTGGTGCCTTTATTATGACCAGAAATAATGATACAGAAAAGTATTTATTTTCTGATGCTGCGATCAGTATTAATCCAACTGCTCAAGAATTAGCAGAAATGGCAATTGCAAGCATTCAGACGGCTCGTCTCTTTGATATTGATCCCAAAGTAGCAATGCTTAGTTTTTCAACTAAAGGTTCAGCTAAAGCACCAGAGGTATCAAAGG
Organism: Dellaglioa sp. CoH-57-MRSF-22; assembly: GCF_056781895.1. The sequence goes on from NZ_JBXAXT010000003.1 coordinate 265,224, forward strand.
TAGCAGAAGCAACTGAAATTGCACAAAAACTAGCACCAAATGAAGCGATTGACGGCGAATTACAATTTGATGCTGCTTTTGTACCGAGTGTTGGTGAACAAAAAGCACCTGGATCAAAGGTTGCAGGACAAGCAAATGTTTTCATTTTCCCTGAATTACAATCTGGAAATATTGGCTACAAAATTGCACAACGTTTAGGTGGATTTGAAGCTATCGGACCTATCCTACAAGGATTAAACCAACCGGTTTCAGATTTATCTCGTGGTGCTAACGTAGAAGAAATTTACAAGGTTGGTATTATTACAGCTGCGCAAAGTTTAGAATGAAATGGTGAAATAATTAATGAATATTGAAGTCAGTTCTGTAGAAGAAACACAAGAAATTGCCGAAAAAATTGGACAGCTTGTTGAACCTAATATGATTTTGTTATTGGATGGTGATTTAGGCGCAGGAAAGACAACTTTTGCTAAAGGCTTAGCCGTTGGGTTAGGGATCAAGCGGAACGTTAAAAGTCCAACATTTCCAATTGTGAGAGAATATCGTGAGGGCCGTTTGCCGTTATTTCATATGGATGTTTACCGACTTGAAGGGATGGGCGGCGCAGATTTAGGGTTAGATGAATATTTTAATTCTGATGGTGTGAGTGTTGTTGAATGGTCTGAATTTATTCAGGATGAATTACCAAATGATTGGTTAAAAATTACATTATTGAAAGATGATCATGATGATAATTTACGTACTATCGAATTAGAAAGTAATGGATTACAATATGATAATATGTTGGCCCATTTCAACTAAAAAAACAAGTTAGCTGATAGCCTCTAAATGGGGGTATCAGCTAACTTGTTTTTATTTAACCAATTTTTCGATTTCTGGTTTCATCTTTAAAGGATTAGTCTTAGGTGCATAACGTTTAACAACTTGTCCATCACGATTAACTAAAAATTTAGTGAAGTTCCATTTAATTGAGCTACCCAACACGCCTTGCGTTTCATCAGTCAGGTATTTAAATAGTGGTAACGCATCTTCTCCATTTACATTTTGAATGGTATGCATTGGAAAACTAACGCCATATGTCATACGACAGGTAGCTGCTGCTTGCGCATCATTATCGACTTCTTGATGGAATTGATTCGATGGAAACCCAAGTACCACTAATCCTTGGTCTTGATAATCCTCATATAATTCTTCTAATTGTTTAAATTGTGGCGCAAAACCACATTTAGTGGCTGTATTAACAATTAATAAAGGGTGATCCTTGTACTTTTCTAATGAATAAGTTTCACCATTTTCTAGTGTAACCTGATAATCATAAATTGACATTGTAATTTCCCCCAATTTGGTTTGATTACGGTCATCATATAACAGTTTAAACAGTAGCCCTATTAATGTGCTTAAATTTGATTATGCTGGCTTCACAAATGGTTTTAAAATTTCTTGTCCAAATTCGTGTTCTTGATAGAGTAAGATATTGGCACAAGCAACGGAATCATCTAAGGCATTGTGATGATTTGTTAACGTGATTCCCAATTCATCACAAACCGTATTTAATTTATGATTTGGAAATTCTGGGAATAATTTACGACTTGTTCTAACCGTATCTAACAATAAAAATTGGGGTGTCTCTAATCCATAATAACCCAATGTATTATGCAAAATACTGTTATCAAAGGGGGCATTATGTGCCACGATTAAACTATTGTTCTGGAAAAGTGGCGAAATATGTGACCATAGTTCTGGAAACTTTGGTGCAAATTCAACGTCTTCTTCGTGAATACCATGAATTTGAACATTACGCCAATTAAAAGGTGTTTCCGGTTTAATAAGTGAATAAAATTCATCAACGATTTGATTATTTCGAACAACTGTTAAAGCAATTGAACAGGCGCTATGACGCTGATTATTAGCAGTTTCAAAATCCATTGTAACAAAATTCATAATTAACTCCTTTTTAATTCGATATGACTGATAAGGTTATTAAAATACTCGGTCTAATAATGTTAATAAAGTATAACAGTTAGGTTATACAATTAAAAGTCGCTTGTTTGTGCGTTAAAATAGAAAAATAAACATTGAACGTGTTAAACTAGAAGGAATTGCTAAATGTTGAAAGGAATCGAATAAATAATGATAATTGACACTTTTGTAGAACTATTTCCATCTATTAAAATTTTAAAAAATGAACCACTTGCTAAATATACAAATACTGAAACGGGAGGGATGGCTGATCTTTTAGCTTTTCCTGATGCAGTGTCAGATGTTAAAATTTTGGTGAATACAGCCAATGAAAATGGTATTCCTTTAACTGTTTTAGGAAATTCGAGTAATCTAGTTGTGAAAGATGGCGGTATTCGTGGACTTGTAATCATTTTAACGGATATGGATAAAATTGCTGTATCTGGGACGAAAATTATAGCGCAAGCTGGTGCCTCACTTATTGAGACAACAGAAGAAGCTTACCAAGCTGGCTTGACTAATTTTGAATTTGCTGCTGGGATTCCTGGGAGTGTTGGTGGTGCCGTATTTATGAATGCTGGTGCATATGATGGTGATATCAGCCAGGTATTGAGTGAAGTTAGTGTTATTACACGTACTGGTTATGTGAAAACACTAGTTAACGAAGAAATGAACTTTGACTATCGTCATAGTCAAATTCAAGATGATAATGACATCATATTAGAAGCAACCTTTGTATTAAAAGAAGGTAATAAATATGATATCCGTGAAAAAATGGATGAGTTTAACTTTTTACGTGCATCTAAACAACCTTTAGAGTACCCATCATGTGGAAGTGTTTTTAAGCGACCTGATGGACACTATACTGGTGTACTAGTTCACGAAGCTGGGTTACAAGGCTACCAAATTGGTGGCGCACAAGTATCAAAGAAACATGCCGGGTTTATTGTTAATGTAGACGGCGCTACTGCAACAGATTATATGGATGTTATTAAGCATGTTCAAAACGTTGTGTGGGAAAAATTTAAGGTTAGATTAGAAACGGAAGTTAGAATTATCGGAGAAGACTAAAGTAGAAAGGAAGATGGTAAATGCCGCTACTTGAATCGGTTATTGTTTTAGCTGCACTTGTTTTACTATCAAATGTTATCAGTCATTATCTGGTTTCAATACCCGTTGGATTGATCCAGATAGCATTAGGCTTTGTCGTTGCCTTAATTTTTAAAGTCTCAATTGAGTTAGAAACAGATTGGTTCTTATTACTCTTTATTGCGCCACTATTATTTAATGATGGTCGAAAATTTCCAAAACGTGAATTGTGGAAATTAAGAGGTTCCATTTTTGCGAATGCCATATTATTGGTTTTCTTAACAACTGTGGTAGTTGGATTTTTCATTCATCTTTTGATTCCAAAAATGCCATTAGCAGTTGGATTCGCACTGGCAGCTATTTTGTCACCAACGGATCCAGTTGCTGTGCAATCGATTGCTGAAAAAGCAAAATTACCAAGTAATATTTTAAATTTGGTTAGTGGTGAAAGTTTAATTAATGACGCAAGTGGATTAATTGCCTTTAAATACGCGATTGCTGCTGCGGTTACTGGCTATTTTTCATTTGGACAGGCGCTTGGTGATTTTACGTATATTGCGATTGTTGGTTTTATCTCGGGAGCAGTGTTAATGTTGCTGATTTCAACAATACGAGATTTTTTAATGAGGCAAGGGATTAATGATGTTGTTTTTAATACGATATTACAAATTTTAACACCTTTCATCATTTTTCTTTTTACGGAAGAATTTTTGCATGCATCAGGTGTTATTTCGGTAGTTGTCGCTGGCGTTATCTCTAGTATGCGTAAGAATACTTTCGCGACGTACTTACCTGAAATTAAGTTAGTAACTGAAAAAACCTGGGAAATTGTGGTTTATCTCCTGAATGGATTTGTGTTTATTATTCTTGGAATTGAATTACCAATTGCGATGTCAAAGACATTAGAAGATAACAATAGTAGTACTCTTTCGGCTATTATTGATGTTTTTGTCGTCTGGCTCTTTTTAGTCGTGATTCGTGTTGTTTGGACGTATATTAATATGTTATTAATTTCTAAGAAAAATAAATCAAAAAATAAGGCAAAGCCAAGTTGGCGTATTGCGTTAATATCAGGATTTTCAGGTGTTCGTGGTGCAATTACAATGGCTGGTGTGTTAACAGTCCCAACGATAATAAAAACAGGTGCTGCTTTTCCAGAGCGTTCATTAATGTTATTTATTGCTGGTGGCGTGATTATTTTAAGTTTAGTAGCCGCAATTTTGATATTACCTCTTTTAACTAAAGAAAAAGGAATAATGAAAACCAGTAATGAGGTTCCTGATGCTACTTTAGTTGAAGATGAGGATGCTATCATAACTAGTGATAGCGGAGATACGCAGTTCAATGAAAAGCAAGCTCGTATTTATATTATGCGAGTTGCTATTAGTCGCTTGGAATCTGAACGACGAGAATCTAATCAAAAAGTTGCCTATGAATTAATTTTAGAATATCAATTTATGATTCGTCGACTTGAGTTTTCTGATCAGGATGATGAACGATTACGCCAAATTGTTGAGGAAGAAGCAGACATTAGGCGAATTGCTTTAGATGGAGAACTCGAAGCGTTAGATAAAATGAGATTAAAGCAGGCTATTAGTAATAAAAACTATTCAATTATTAGTAAGAAAATTATGAAACAAAAAGCGAAATTAGGTCAAATTAATAATCGGAAAATCTCATTTGTAACGGTTAGAAATATTAATCATGCCTTTGTTCAATTAGGTAAGGTTGTGAGACGGACACTCTATTCTGAAAAAGAATTAAAAATGGTTTATGAACGACGAAATATAGAAAAAGCTTTAGCAAAAGCAGCTATTAAAGCACTATCAACGTATGTTAAAAAATCTGATGATGGCAATCAACAATTTAAGCAGCAAGCTATGTATCATTTGATTGTTTATTATCGTAATCGTATCGAAACATTAAAACGGACCAAAAATATTAATCAAGCCGAATCTGAGGAACAAAGTTACCAACTTAGATTAAAGGCTATTGCGGCTGAACGTTCTGCGATGCAGGAATTGATGGAACGAGGCTATATTACATGGTCATTAGCGTCAAGTTTACGTGAATATATTAATTATTCTGAAAATGTTATTATGCTTTCTGAAGAGGACTAAAAAATAGGTGTAACTCGCAATTTATATGCGAGTTACACCTATTTTATTGTTTTTCTATAGACTTCTAAGCAAATGATAATAACTAGTTGGACTATTGTTAGTAAAACGACAAAAGCTAACATTTTAATTGTCCACATATCGGCAATCAATTTTAATGTTAATTTTGGTGATGTTAGTAGGTAAACAGTGTGTAATCTTAAAAAACGACCAATATAGACACCGACAGATGACAAAATAGTTAGGCCAAATATAACGACATAACGAAAATAATAAGGTGTTAAGTGTAGTCGTTCTTTAATTTGGTCGGCAATTTGAGAAAATCCAACGAGTGCAAGTAACGTACATGATAAGGTACTTACCAACAAATAAGTATAGTTTAGCCACATATGAATATCTAATTTAATTAATCCTGTCATTATGTCATAGGGATGCAGTAAGCTTAAATGAAAAATATCAGTTAATAGGTAAGGCGCGTTCGGATAAAAGAATAGCCAAGCTGCTGTTAACAGCCAAAAATAAGTATTTGATAATTTATCTTTGATGTGAAAAGCTAATTCAATTGGCAGATAACCTAAAAATGTATTTAAGAGTAAAAAATTAAAAGGTGATTGTTGGTTGTAAACGAATAAGTAAATAATAATTAAGTAACATATAAAAAATAATCTGATACCGTGCTTTACATTTGTATTTATCATAATGGTCATCCTTTTCTATAGTAACTTCAGTGTAGCAAAAAATGAGATGAAATCAAATTAATAATCCGGTAGATAATAGAAAATATGGCGGGATGAGGAAACAAATCTAACAACGTGGTATAATAAAACGGTTAATAAAATAGAGGAGGCCGAGTGATGTCCATTAACTGGGGTGGTCTTGTAACGTGGGGGCATATGGTCAATATACTAGATATTATCGTTGTCTGGTTTGTTGTTTATGAACTCATGGTACTTTTACGAGGAACAAAAGCGGTTCAACTTTTTAGAGGAATCATAATTATTGTTGTGATTAAGCTAATTAGTGTGGTCGTTGGGCTACAAACTGTATCTTGGATTATGGATCAAGTTATCAATTGGGGTGTTATCGCCATGGTTGTTATTTTCCAACCGGAAATAAGACGTGGATTGGAACATCTTGGTCGTGGATCATTTTTTTCAAGAGGTAAACAGAAAAACAAAGACGAAGAACATATGATTGCTGGACTAGACTCAGCTATTCAATATATGTCAAAACGTCGAATTGGGGCATTAATTACTATCCAAATGAACACTGGATTGGAAGATTATATTGAAACCGGAATTGCATTAGATGCTGAAATTACGGGTGCATTATTAATCAATATTTTCATTCCCAATACACCATTGCATGATGGCGCGGTAATTATTAAAGATAATAAAATAGCTGTTGCGGCGGCTTACTTACCATTATCTGAAAGTAACTTAATTCCAAAAGAATTAGGAACTCGGCATCGTGCTGCAGTAGGTATCAGTGAAGTAACCGACGCAATTACGATTGTTGTGTCAGAAGAAACAGGTTCAGTGACAATTACGCGAAATAACGAACTTATTCGTGATTTATCACAAGAAGATTACCTTAAATTATTGAATACTGAATTAATTAAAGATGATGAACCTAAAAAGAACAACCCTTTCTGGGAATTTTTTGAACATTTCGGGCGTAAGGGGGATAAAAAATGAATCTAAATAAATTTTTTAATAGTCGCTCATTTTTTATTGGAACCTCTTTAATTTTAGCAATTTTATTATTTGTTTATGTTAATTATGATCAGTTAGCAAATACAAATAATTTTTCCGATTCAAAAACAACGAGTCTAGTTGCAAATGAATCAAAAACGATTGAGGCTGGCCTACAAATTACGGCCGATAGTGATAAATACTTTATTACTGGATATCCTAAAAATGTAAAATTAACATTGGACGGTCCTGGCGCTTTAATTACAACAACTGTGAATACACAAAACTTTAGAGTGTTTGCTGATTTAAAGGGTTTAAATCCTGGAAAACATGTTGTTAAGTTACAAGCAGAAGGATTAAACAAAGAAATTAGTTATAAAATTAGTCCCGCTACAATTTCTGTTAATATACAAAAACGTAAGACAACGACATTCCCTATTCAGGTGAAATTTAATGAACGTCGTTTAGCGCAAGGGTATAAGAGTGGGACGCCTGTTTTAGATAATAATACGATTTCTGCATCCGGTGCGGAAGGCGATGTGAATGCTATTTCAGAAGTGGTTGCACAAGTAAATGTCAGCAGCAATCAGATCAAGTCAACAATTTCACAAGAAGTCTTACTTGAGGCCTTAGATGTAAATGGTAAAACTTTAAATGTCGTCATGACCCCATCAACAGTCGGTGTTACAATACCGGTTGAGAGTACTAAAACCACTAAAAAATTACCTTTGAATTTTGTTTCAAGTGGAACTGGCGTATCTGGGAAGACGTATAAGTTTTCAAGTGATACAAAACAAGTAACGGTAACGGGTACAGAATCAACCTTAAGCAAATTAAGTAAACTTGATGTTGTGGTACCAATTAATAAGATTAGTGATTCCGTTACGAAAACAATTAGTATCGATTTGGATAAGAATAATTTAATTTCATCAAATCCAGAATCTGTTAAAGTAAAAATTAGTGCTTCTGGTGGAACCGCAGCATCAAAAACTGAAAGTAGTGAAACAACAACTGATCAGACATCGACGAGCTCTGAAACCAGTTCAGAAAGTAGTGAAAGTGCTACTTCGTCTTCATCGACAAGTTCTGATAGTTCAAGTAGTTCAAGTGAATCAACGAACGCATTAAATTAATTAATTAGTGAGGAGAAAATAATGAAATATTTTGGTACAGATGGTGTTAGAGGAATTGCAAATAAAGAACTAAGTCCTGAGTTAGCATTTAGATTGGGACGTTTAGGTGGGTATGTTCTATCAGAGCATGCACAACTTGAAAATAACGATAGACCACAAGTGCTTGTTGCGCGTGATACACGAATCTCTGGTCAAATGCTTGAACAAGCTTTGATTTCAGGGTTATTATCAGTTGGGATTGAAGTACTCTCATTAGGCGTTATTTCAACACCTGGTGTAGCGTACCTTGTACGTGCCCAAAATGCAGTTGCTGGAATTATGATTTCAGCTTCACATAATCCCGTTCAAGATAACGGCATTAAATTTTTTGGTGCGGATGGTTATAAACTATCTGATGAACAAGAAGAAGAAATTGAAGTTTTATTAGAAAAAGATTCTGATGATTTGCCAAGACCAGAAGGTGAAGGCCTTGGAGTATTAGCAGATTATCCAGAAGGTGTACTGAAATATACACAATTTTTGGAACAAACAATTCCTGATGATTTAGAAGGAATTCATGTTGGAATTGATTCAGCTAATGGCGCAACAAGTGGACTTGTTTCACGTTTGTTTGCTGATTTAAATGCTGAATTTGAAACAATGGCAACTTCGCCTGATGGATTAAATATTAATGATGGCGTTGGTTCAACACATCCAGAAGGATTAGCTAAATTTGTAGTTGAAAATAAGCTTGAAGCCGGGATTGCTTTTGATGGCGATGGTGATAGATGTATTGCTGTTGATGAATTAGGTAATATTATTGATGGCGATAAAATTATGTACATTTGTGGATTATACATGAATGAACGTGGTCGCTTGAAAAAAGAAACAGTTGTGACAACTGTTATGAGTAATATTGGACTATACAAAGCACTTGAAGCAGCTGATTTAACATCAGTTAAAACACAAGTTGGTGATCGTTATGTTGTTGAAAAAATGCGTGCTGACGGTTACAACATTGGTGGCGAACAATCTGGACATATTGTATTCTTAGATTACAATACAACTGGTGATGGGATGCTAACTGCTATTCAATTGCTAAATGTTATGAAGAAAACAGGCAAGAAGTTATCTGAATTAGCTGCAGCTGTTCAGACTTATCCACAAGAACTTGTGAATGTTAGAGTGACAGATAAGCAAGCTGCATTAGATAATCAAAAAATTAAAGATAGTATTGCAGAAGTTGAAGCAGAAATGGCCGGCGATGGCCGAGTTCTTGTGAGACCTAGTGGAACTGAAAATTTATTACGTGTTATGGCCGAAGCACCAACAGAAAAAGAAGTTAAAGCTTATGTTGATCGAATTGTGCAAACAGTTCAAACTGAAATGGGCGTTTAGAAATTAAGCGAAAGAGTCATTTGAATGAAAATTCAAATGACTCTTTTTTTATTTTAAAGTTGATTTAAAATATAGACCAATATATTAATTCTTGACAAAAAAATATCAGAAAGGTATATTAATAGATATTGATAAGGGTTACTTGTTTTTTAAACATCTATACCAATTTTAAAATAATAATAAAAAATACATTTAAAAAAAGGATGACATAAACTATGTGTGGAATTGTTGGCGTAACAGGAAAAACGAATACTGTTGAAATTTTAATTAATGGTTTGGAAAAATTAGAATACCGTGGTTATGATTCAGCCGGTATTTTTGTTGATAACAAAACGGGTGAAGATTACCTTGTTAAAGAGGCTGGACGTATTTCGAATTTGAAGTCGGCCATTGATGATAAGGTTCATGGAACTGCTGGAATTGGACATACGCGTTGGGCAACACATGGCGTACCAAGTAAATTTAATGCCCATCCTCATGTTTCTGAAGATGGCCGCTTTTACCTTGTACATAATGGCGTTATCACTAATTTTTCTGAGTTAAAAGAACAATATTTAAAAGACGTAAATTTTGTTAGTGAAACAGATACTGAGGTTGTTGTTCAATTAATTGGATATTTTGCAAATAAAGAAAATTTAACTGCTAAACAAGCATTCAAAAAAGTTTTATCATTACTTGAAGGTTCTTCATATGCTTTCTTGATGATGGATCGTGAAGAACCAGAAACATTGTTTGTGGCTAAGAATAAGAGTCCTTTATTAATTGGTGTTGGGGATGGCTTTAATGTTGTCTGCAGTGATGCCATGGCAATGTTGAAAGAAACACATGACTTCATTGAACTCATGGATGGTGAAATGGTTATTGTTAAACCTGACTCTATTGAAATTGAAAATAAAGCTGGTGAAGCCGTATCACGTGATTCATATCATGTTGAAATGGATGATAGCGATTCAGAAAAAGGCGCATATCCATTCTACATGCTAAAAGAAATCGATGAACAACCAGCTGTTATGCGACGTTTATTGAGTGAGTATGTTGAAAATGAAGAAACTGTTAAAATTGATGATAGTATTTTAAACGCAATGAAAGCTGCTGATCGCATCTATATTGTTGCTGCAGGGACAAGTTACCATGCCGGATTAGTTGGAAAAGAATTATTTGAAGGTTTAGCTAATGTACCAACAGAAGTACATGTTGCTTCAGAATTTGGTTATCATATGCCATTACTTTCAGAAAAACCATTCTTTATTTTCTTATCACAAAGTGGTGAAACAGCTGATAGCCGTCAGGTTCTTGTAAAAGTTAACGAAATGATGTACCCAAGTTTAACAATTACAAATTCAGCAAATTCTACACTTTCTCGTGAGGCAACATATACGTTATTATTACATGCTGGTCCTGAAATAGCAGTTGCCTCAACTAAGGCATATACAGCTCAAATTGCCGTTGAAGCACTTTTAGCAAAAGCGTTAGGAACAGTTACAAAACAAACAAAAGCTCTTAATTTTGATGTTTATCATGAATTAACAATGGTTGCAAATGCTATGCAAGCTATGGTTGATGATAAAGACTCAATTAATGACTTAGCGAAAGAATTCTTAAGTGAAACGCGTAACGCTTTCTATATTGGTCGTGGTATTGATTACGATGTTTCAATTGAAGCTGCACTTAAATTAAAAGAAGTCTCTTATGTTCAAACGGAAGGTTTTGCATCTGGTGAATTAAAACATGGAACTATTGCCTTGATTGAAGAAGGCACACCAGTTGTAGCTATTATTACTGATAAACCGACTGCAAGTCATACACGAGGCAATGTTCAAGAAGTCTTGGCTCGTGGAGCAAATACAATTATCATCTCAACAGAGACATTAGCAAACGAGGGTGATCAAATTGTATTACCAGATGTTTCTGACTTATTAACACCGTTAGTAAGTATTGTGCCTGCACAATTATTGGCTTACTATACAAGCCTAAACCGTGGCTATGATGTTGATAAACCTCGTAATTTAGCTAAGAGTGTTACTGTCGAATAAGATAGATTGAAGAAATGATATTACCTGTTTAAGGGTAGTATCATTTTTTTGTTTATTATTTGGTATAGACCTATTGCTTTTTTTAAAATGATATTGTATTATTGGACTATACCAATTAGAGGAATAAATAATTGAAAAGAGGACAATCAAATGAAATTAATTATTGTTAAAGACCAAAACGAGGGTGGCCAAAAAGGCTACGAAATTTTTAAAGCTGCTAAAGAAGCAAATGCTAAAGTCTTTGGACTTGCTACAGGAAGCACACCATTAACAACCTATGCCGCAATTACAGCCAGTGACTTAGATTTTACGGATTCAACATCAGTTAACTTAGATGAATATGTTGGTTTAGGTGAAAAAGATTCACAAAGTTACCGTTACTTTATGAATGAAAATTTATTTAGTAAAAAACCATTTAAGACATCTTACTTACCTAATGGTCTTGAAAGTGATTCAGAAAAAGAAACAAAACGTTATGACAAAATTATTGAAGATAATCCAATTGATTTACAAATTTTGGGTATTGGTAAAAATGGTCATATTGGATTCAATGAACCTGGAACAGCTGAAGATAGCTTGACACATAAAGTTCATTTAACGGAGTCAACGATCAAATCAAATGCACGTTTCTTTGATAACGAAAATGATGTTCCTGAATATGCTTATTCAATGGGTATTGGATCAATCATGAAGTCGCACAAGATTTTACTTGAAGCTTTTGGTGAAAGTAAGGCAGAAGCTATTAAGGGAATGATTGAAGGCCCTATAACAGAAGACCTACCTGCAAGTTTCTTACAAAATCATGATGATGTAGTTGTCATTGTTGATGAAGCAGCTGCAAGTTTATTAAAAAATAAATAAAATTATCATCCATATGTAGAACTAATTCATTTAAAGCGTTAAAATAAATGGATTGGTTCTATTTGTGTTTTGTGCTTGCTTGACGGCTGATAGTAAGTCTAGTAACATGATGACAATTGTAAGAAAATACGTTTTTAGGAAGTTGAAAAAATGGTCGATTATAAAATTAGAGTAAAAAATGTCACAAAAGAATATGACTTATTTAAAACAAAATCTGAACATATCAAATCATTCTTTTCTTTTAAAAGTACGACGGTACCTCATTTTTGGTCTCTTAAAGGAATCTCGATGGATGTTATGAGTGGAGAAACACTTGGTTTAATTGGCGTTAACGGCTCAGGTAAATCAACGTTATCCAATATTATTTCGGGGATTATTCCACAAACAACCGGTATTGTAGATGTTCGCGGAGAAACTTCTATTATTGCTATCGGCGCTGGATTGAGAGGCCAACTAACCGGATTAGAAAATATTCGATTAAAAGGTTTAATGCAGGGTCTAACTAACCAACAAATTGATGATATTTTAGATGAAATTATTAATTTTGCTGATTTAGGTGATTTTGTTTATCAACCCGTTAAAAGCTATTCTAGTGGGATGAAATCTCGTTTAGGCTTTGCTATTGCCGTGCATATTGATCCTGATATTTTGATTATTGATGAGGCATTGTCAGTTGGCGATGATACTTTTTATCAAAAATGTGTTGATAAAATTAACGAATTTAAAGAACAAGGAAAAACAATTATTTTTGTTAGTCATTCATTAAAACAAATTGAAATGCTATGCGATCGTGTCGCATGGATCCAATATGGTGATTTAAAACAAGTTGGTCCTACTAAAGAAGTTGTCACTAAATATAAAGCTTATATTGATTGGTTTAAAAAATTATCAAAAAAAGAAAAAACAGCGTACCAAAAGAAACAAAAAGAGGCTCAAAAAGCGTTTAGTATCGATGACTATCTTATTAACCAAGTAGACAAAGAAAGTGCTGATGAAGCAAATTTAGGCGTTTCAAAGCAAGTTATTACCGAAAAGGTAAAAAAGGATTTCTATGGCTCTGTTTTAAATGAAAAAATGTCTAAACCAAGTAAGGTGCTAACAGCTGTGATTTTAGTCGCTGTGGTATTCTTTAGTTTAGTAAATATATCAGGGCATTCAATAAGTCATATTATTGAGAACCCAACAAGTATTGTTCATCCAGATAATACGAAATAATAGGAAAGTGTTGGCGTAGATCATTCGACAGCACTTTTTTAATACAAACTATTGACAACGCTTACATTTGATGTTATCTTAAGTTTGTAAGGTATATGAATTACCTTTATCAATTCTCTTTCTCTCTTATGCTAGCCACTATTGCGATGTAGTGGCTTTTTTTGTGCTTGTTGTACTTATTGTCAAATGTGTTTATACTTAATTAAGAGAATAGATGTAGAAAGTTGGGTTCAATATGAAAAGTCATGAAGTTTTATCATTAATTGAAGAAATTACTAGAAAAGATGGTTCTAAATATTTTGAATTATCGAACATGGTACAAAATGGGAGAGCAGAACTTGCAGTTCAAAGAGATTTATTGAAAGAAGTCCGTATTCTACAGTTAAATATTCCCAGATCATCACACGTTATTAATTATGAAAAATATATTAATCAAAATTTTGAAATGCCACTAGAAGCATTTACTGAATATCAAGAGTGGCATAAAACAGAAGAAGCTCAAAATGATTTGAATGCGATATTAAAAGACAATCATATTGAGTAAATATTACCAAAAATATCTTTACAAAATAGGTTAACCTATGGTATAAAATAGTATAGACAGAAATGAATTATAAAGATTGCTCAGTAGTTCAGCGGTAGAACGCTTGACTGTTAATCAAGATGTCGTAGGTTCGATCCCTACCTGAGCAGTATTCATAGAGGATGATCGACTTACTGCCGGTTATCTTTTTTTATTTATGAACTTAATTTTTTGAGTCCATTATAAGAAATTAATGATTAACTTGAATTATTTCTGAATACAGTTTAAAATTAAGAGATTGTAAGAAAGGGGGATTGCGAAATGTCATCAAACAACCATACAGGTGTCGGTAACGATCGTCGTCCAGTTAATACTCCAAACAAAAAGAACCGTCGTCGTAAACAACAAGAACTTGCTACTTTCTTAAAAGAAAGCAAAGCTAACGACGCAGCAGTTGCAGCAAAAAAAGCATAATTTAGTTAAATAAATGATGGCCACCGTTGATTAGAACGGTGGTTTTTTTGCATACTTTAGAATGAGTATTTTTTATTTAAATATATTTTTAGTGCCTTTTAGCTTACAATAAAAGAATCAATAAACTGACTAATGGAGTGATTTAAATTGGCTAAGAATTTTTATGCAGTATATAAAGGACGTAAAACGGGTATTTTCACAAAATGGCCTGATGTGGCAAAGTTGGTTAATGGATACGATGGGGCACGATACAAAGGATTTGAAACGCGAGATGAAGCCCAAAATTGGATGGATGATGGGGCACCTAGACCAACAGCGACAGGTAGTAAAAAAAGTGCGACAGCAGTTCATCAATCCGTAACTTTAACTTCAGATTCAATTCAAGTCTGGACTGATGGTGGTTCGAGAAATCATGGTAATAAATTAGGCGGTCACGTCCTAGCAGAAGATACTGCGGCATGGGCTTTTTATATTAAAACACCGGGTGAGACCTTTTCTGGTACAGATGGTGAAAAAGGTAAAACTAATAATCATATGGAAATTATGGCATTTCTTCAAGCTATGAAAAAATTAATTGATTTAGGATTACGAGAAGAACACGTCGTATTTATATTAGATTCGAAGTATGTCTTGAATGCAATTCAAAAAAATTGGTTAGTAGGTTGGCAACGTCGAAATTGGAAAAAAGCGGATGGTCAAACAGTACTTAATGTCGAACTTTGGCAACAAGTTGCTGAATTAATACCAGCTTTCACTAATGTTGATTTTGAATGGACAAAGGGTCATGCAGATAATGAAGGTAATAATAAAGTTGATGAATTATTAAATGAAACAATGGATAAAATGTAAGATAGGTGAAGTGGATTTCTACTAATGTAGAGAGCCACTTTTTTTATTTAAATGAATTCAAATTAAGATGAATAAAAAAGATTAGGCAGTAAATTAAAACGTTTACTGAAAGCGGTTGCTAAAATTCTAACGTGGTGTTATTATATTCATGAAGATAGATATAGGGGGATGATTGACAATGGAAGCTGAAGAATTAGAACCAGGGCAATCCGAAGCGCTACAGGAATTTATTTCCAATCTAGATATTTTGAACGCTTTGGCAGATGAAAAAAGACAACGATTAATTATTTTGCTAGGTTCTAAGTCACGGCAAGAGTTAACGGTTTCTGAGCTGGTTGACCGCATGGCGTTATCACAACCGGCAGTTTCACATCATTTGAAAGTTTTAAAAAATGTGGGACTTATTGATTATAAACAAACAGGATTAAAACGTTTTTACTTTTTAACACCTGAAAAAACATTAAACCGTTTGGAACATTTAATTAAAATGATTCGTGAAGGCGAAAAATCGAAGGAGGAATAGATTATGACTCAAAAAGCATATATGATTGGTACAGGTGTTGGTAACTTAGCAGCAGGTATCTATTTAATTCGTGATGGTGGCTGGCATGGTGACCAAATTACGATGTTTGGTTTAGAAAAACATGGTGCTAATGATGGCGCTGCAGTTAAAGATTATGTGACTGAATATGGTAACCAAGGTTTGAGTAATCAAAAAGGATTCCTAGCTAAAGGTGGTCGTATGTTGAATGAAGAAACATATGAAAACTTATGGGATGTTCTTCGAGAAGTGCCATCATTGGATAATCCTGGAAAGACAGTTACAGATGAAATTTTAGATTTTGATCATGCACATCCAACGCATGATATTGCACGCTTAATTGATAAAATGGATGGTATTAGAAATAAAGGCGGTAAGAATGATTATCGTCATATGCAATTTAATACACGAGATCGCGTTTTACTAACAAAATTAATGACGATGCCTGAATCAAAGGAATCAGAGATTAATGATATCAGTATTGAAAAATGGTTTGAAAATAGTCCACACATGTTTACAACTAATTTCTGGTATATGTGGCAAACAACTTTTGCCTTCAAAAAGGAAAGTTCAGCAATGGAATTACGTCGTTATATGAACCGAATGATTCTTGAATTCAGTCGTATTAACACATTGGAAGGTGTTACAAGAACACCATATAACCAATATGAAAGTATTATTTTACCAATGCGTAAATATCTTACAGACCGTGGTGTAACCTTTGTGGATAACCGTAAGATAACTGAATTTAAATTTAAAGATACAGCTTTACGTGACGATATTGTTGTCACTGGTCTTGAATATGAAGAAGTCGATAATGATAATAAAGTCGGCGAAATCATTATTAATGATGGCGATTTAGTATTTGATACGAATGGTTCAATTACAGATAGTTCATCAATGGGCGATATTGATACACCGATTGTGGAAAATATGGACTATGCACCTAGTGCTAAATTATGGAAACAAGCTACTGAACATTTCTATAACTTAGGTAAACCAGATAAATTCTTTAATGATCGTCAACAAAGTGAATGGATGAGTTTTACAGTCACAACTGATAATCATTTAGCAGTAAATGAAATTGCACGGATTACACAACAAGAACCTGGTAATGCATTGAATACCTGGGTTGATAGTAATAATTTATTATCAATCGTGGTTCATCATCAACCTCATTTCCATGCTCAAAAAGAAAATGAGACTGTATTCTGGGGTTACTGTTTATATCCTCGTCGCAAGGGTGATTTTGTTCAAAAACCATTTATCGAGATGACTGGTCGCGAAATGTTAGAAGAATTATTAGGCCATTTGGCTCAAACAGATACAGCTACGAATAATATTAGCCAACGTACAGATGAAATTATGGATAGTGTTGTTAATGTTATACCTGTTTATATGCCATATGCGAGTGCCTTATTTAACCGTCGCGCAATTGGTGATCGTCCTGACGTTGTACCTGAACATTCAAAGAATTTGGCCTTTATTAGTCAATTTGCAGAAATGCCATTTGATATGGTCTTTACAGAACAGTATTCGTTCCGTTGTGCACAAATTGCTGTGTATAAGTTCTTAGGAATTTCAGATACGCAATTAACACCATTACATCATTATGAAAAAATGCCAAAAGTTTTGGCAAAAGCAACGAAAACAATGTTTAGATAAGTTGAAATAACGATTTATAAGAATTTTTATAAATCGTTATTTTTTTGATGTATAATTAAGATTCATTCTAATTCGGAGAAGGTGTCTTAATGATCAAAATAAATACAGTAGCTGATCAGATACAATTATCAGGTATTCGTCGATTTGATGAATGGGTCTCCAAAATAGACGGTATCGATAAGTTAACGTTAGGTGAACCTAATTTCATCACACCTCAACATATTATGGACGCTACAAAAACAGCGCTTGATAACGGACAAACACATTATGAAGCCTCAGCTGGTAATCCAGAATTACGACAGGCAACTGCTGATTATTATAATGAAAAGTTTGAATTGGCTTATGACGCAAAGAATGTTTTAGTGACCGTTGGGGCAACTGAGGCAATTGCTACAGCATTAAAGACGGTAACAACACCAGGAGATTACATTTTAGTACCAGTTCCTTGTTATCCAGCTTACTTGCCATTAATGCAGTTACAAGGCGTTAAACCTATTTTTATGGATACACGTACGACGAACTTTAGGGTAACGGCAGAGCTTATTGAAAAGACATTGCAGGAAAATAAGAATAAAGCTATCGTTGGATTTATATTTAATTATCCAACTAACCCTACCGGTGTTTCTTATGGTAAAATTGAGTTATCTTCTATTAAAGATGTTTTGAAAAAACATGACATTTGGGTGATGAGCGATGAAATTTACTGCGAGTTAACCTATGAACAACCGCATATTTCCATGGCTAATTTGTATCCTGAAGGGACAATTTTAATAATGGGATTGTCTAAATCACATGCAATGACCGGTTGGCGGATTGGGTTTGTATTAGCTGAAGAACGATTAATTAATGCTATGAAAAAGGTCCACCAATATCACGTAACGACCGCGGCAACTTTATCACAAGTAGCTGCACTTGAAGCTGTTAAAAATGGGAAGCAAGATAGTGTACCAATGAGAGATGCTTATCATATTCGTCGTGATAGATTGGTAACAGCCTTAGAAAAATTAGGTTATAATTTAATTAAACCAGATGGCGCCTTTTATTTATTCGTTGAAATACCTAAAAAACTAAAATTAACGTCAGTTGAATTTTGTCAGCAACTTGCTCTGAAAGAAAAGGTAGCTGTTGTTCCAGGTAGTGCATTCACAGAATTTGGTGAGGGCTACTTTAGAATAAGTTTTGCTGCAAGTGATGAACAGTTAGCAAAACTCATCATCGCCTTGGAAAATAGTAAGCATTAAATTCAATTTATTAATCTAATTATGGTACGTTTGTATGAGTAAAAGGAGTGATTAAAATGGATGGAAATGTTGACTGGACAATTGCTGAGCTTAAAAAAATTGAAACAGAAGAAAACCAATTATTGATTGAAGCTACAATTGCGCTATTAAAAGATCAGTCAGTTGAAATTGAGAGCTTGCATGGCTCAATGGAAGGGCAGCTTTGGAGCCCAAGTAACTGGCGTAAGTAAAATCATCAATAATGGCAACAAAACAAGTGAGGAGTGACGATATGAATAATAGATTAGAAAAGTTGGACTTTGACATAACACCGGTAACTTTTAAACGCGTTTTAGTTGCCATAGATGAGGATGATTCTGAATCATCAATTTTAGCTTTTAATTATGCGGTAGCGTTAGCTAAGTTACAACAAATTCCTTTAGGGATTGTTTCAATATTAGAGACAGGTGATATGAATATTTTTGATTCTATGTCACCAGTTGTTATCAAAGAAAATAAAAAATTACTTGAAGAAAGTATCGAACGCTATGTAGATAAGGCGCATGATTTTGGCGTTAAAAATGTACAAGCAATTGTTTCTGCTGGTAGACCAGGTTCTGAAATTGTTGAGAAGGTTATTCCAGATTTTAAACCGGATATTCTAATTTGCGGTTCAAAAACGAATACGCCAAGTAATTCAAAGAAATTATTTATTGGCTCTCAAGCTAGTTATATGGCTCAAAATGCACAATGTTCCGTTAGTGTCATCAGATAATATTTTAAAAATATGAATGTTAAAAGAGCGAAAAACTCATTTTACAGTTTTTTGCTCTTTTTTAATAAAAAAATAACATAATTGTTCGTATATATGATAAGATTAACCATAGTAAATTAAAATATAGTGAGGATGGTTAAATTGAAATATTATAAAGCGTACCGAATTAGTCTTGGGTGGCAAATTTTAATTGGATTAATTTTAGGAATTATTATTGGTGCTATTGGGTATCAAAATAAACTCATTATTAACTCACTTCAACCGCTGGGAACCATCTTTATTAATATGATCAAAATGATTGTCTTACCGATTGTTGTTTCATGTCTAGTGGTCGGAATCGCCAATATGGGAGATATCCACAAATTAGGTAGAATCGGTGGAAAAACATTAATTTACTTTGAAATTATGACAACAATTGCGATTGCATTAGGATTAATTGTTGGTAACTTAACTAAACCCGGACAATTTATAGATATTACAGCTTTAAATAAAGTCGATATTAGTCAATATGTTACAACTGAAAACTCAACCTCTACTGGGTTGAGTACGATTTTAATGCATATTGTGCCAACTAATATTTTTGAGGCACTTGTTAAAGGTGATATGCTGCCTATTATCTTCTTTTCCGTTTTATTTGGACTCGGGACAGCAACGCTAGGTGAGAAGGGAAAACCGATTATTGATTTCTTCTCAGCTGTATCTGAAGTTATGTTCAAAGTGACAAACTGGGTAATGAAATTGGCACCTATCGGTGTTTTTGCATTAATTGGTGTCACAATAGCACAATTAGGCGTTTCTGCTTTAAAACCATTAGGGTTCTTTATTATTGTGACCTATATAACGATGATATTTTTTGTTATTGTAGTAATGGGTCTTGTTGCTAAATTATTTAAAATTAATTTAATCGTCTTGTTAAAGGTAATCAAGGATGAAATGATTCTTGCTTTTTCAACGGCTAGTTCTGAAGCAGCACTGCCTAAAATTATGGAAAAAATGGAAAATTTTGGTGTTAAAAAGGGAATTGTTTCTTTTGTTGTTCCAACAGGATATACATTTAATCTAGATGGATCAGCAATTTATCAGTCAATAGCTGCTCTGTTTTTGGCACAGGCATACCATATTAATTTATCAATTGGACAACAAGTTACATTATTGATTGTGTTAATGATTACGTCTAAAGGGATGGCTGGAGTACCTGGTGCATCATTTGTCGTCCTATTAGCGACAATCTCAACTATTGGTGTTCCTGCTTCGGGGTTGGCTTTTATCGCTGGAGTTGATAGAATCATAGATATGGGTCGTACAACCGTCAATGTTGTTGGTAATTCATTAGCAGCTGTTATTATCGCACAATCAGAAAATGAATTTGATCGTGAAAAGAATCAAAAGTATTTAGAAAAATTGAACATTAAGTAACCTTAAAAAGGGGGCTTTCGGAAAAAAATGACGAAAGAAATTAAATTAAAATGGTTGTTAATAGGTTCAGTGATTAGTAGCGCAGGTTCAAGTTTCGTCTGGCCGTTAACAACAATTTACATGCATAACTATTTAGGTAAAAGTTTAACATTTTCTGGAATTGTACTATTAATAAACTCAGTTGCGACTATTATTGGTAATTATGCTGGTGGTTATTTATTTGATAAATGGCGGCCTTATTATGCGACATTGGTAGGAATCGTAATTGCATGGTTGGCCGTATTAGGCTTAGTTTTCATGCATGGCTGGCCAGCATACCCAATTTTGCTAGTTATTTTGGGTCTTGGTAACGGGATTGTGGCAACAATTTTAAATTCATTTGCGGCCACAATTAGAAGAAAAGATAGTCGATATGTTTTTAATCTCTTTTATTTAGCTTTAAATTTAGGGATTGTTATTGGGACATTATTAGTTGGATACGTGATTGAAGTTAGTGTCACAATGGTCTTTGTATCAGCATTAATTTTATATTCAATATTTTTGATTACTGCTATTTTAGCGTATAGAGTTGATCCAATACGAAAAAAAGTGAAACCAACAAAATCAGAACAATCAGCTGGTGTTAATCCCAAAGTTTGGATTATCGGCGCAATGTGGTTAACATTCCTGGTTATTTGGTTGAGTTACGAGCAATGGCAAAGTAATTTATCAATTTATATGGATAAGTTAGATATTCCATTGAGTCAATATAGTTTATTATGGACGATTAATGCAGGACTCATTGTTTTTGGACAACCACTAGTGACGCTTGTAACGAGAACAATTGCTAAGTCATTATTTAGACAAATTATTATGGGTGTTGGCTTATTTGCGTTATCATTTACAACACTTATTTTTGCGAAAGACTTTTCTCATTTTGTCTTTTCAATGGTCTTGTTGACGTTAGGTGAAATGGTCGCATTCCCAGCCATTCCGGCATGGATTAATGAACTGGCCGAGCCAGGTCAAGAAGGTAAGGCACAAGGAACGATTAATATTGCCGCATCTATTGGTAAAGCGTTAGGACCATTAGTTGGTGGAATCGTAATTGAACGATTGTCATACAACGGTTTGTTCGTTGGTTCGACATTATTAATCTTACTTGCCTTGGCAGTTGTTGTTATTGCAACTAAGAAAGCGAATATAAAATCGTAAAAAAATACCACAACTTTTATAAGGTTGTGGTATTTTTTATTCTAAATCATTAAAATAGGCTAATAAATCAGTCGTAGATAGGTTGGCACGTTTTTCACCTGATAAATCAGATTGAATCTGACCATCATTTAAGACAATTGTTCGATTACCATATGATAATGCGTCCTCTAAGTGATGCGTAATCATTAGACAAGATAATTGTTCTTGTTCAACAATTTCGGCGGTTAATTTTAATAATTCTTGGCTTGTTTTGGGGTCGAGGGCGGCCGTATGTTCATCTAGTAGCAGTAAGTCAGGTTGAATCAAAGTTGCCATTAAAAAACTTAATGTTTGACGTTGACCACCAGACAAGTTTCCAGCAGGTGTATTTAAATGTTCTGATAAACCATTTGGCATCTTTGCGGTTAATTCACGAAATTGCGTCATTTTTTGTTTTAAATGACGAGGTTTAAACCGACGGCGACTGCCTCGATTTAAGGCTAATAATAGATTTTCAGCGACTGTCATTCTAGGTGCTGTGCCCATTTTAGGATCTTGAAAAACACGACTAATATAATTTGTCCGTTTAATATCATTTTCATTCGTAATATTTTTATTGCGTAACATAATTTTGCCACTCGTTGGTTTAATATTACCAGCAATTGTATTGAAAAGGGTCGATTTACCAGCGCCATTAGTACCAATTACAGTTATAAAATCGCCTTTATTGATGGTGAGGTTTAAATTTTTTAAGATTTGTTGCTCCTCAGAAGTACCGGTATTAACGGTAGTGACGATATTGGAAAGTGAAAAAATGGGTTCAGTCATTTTGAATGGCCTCCTTCAAACAAAGTATTTAGTCTTAGCGCTTTTCGGAGAGTTGGTAACATTAAACAGAATGCTAAAATAATAGCAGAAATTAATTTTAAATCGTTTGCGTTAAAGCCTAATGTTAATACAATTAAAATAACAAATCGGTAGAAAATACTACCAATGACAACGGCAACCAAACGTGCTGTTAATGATAAGTTACCAAAAACAACTTCACCGATAATAATTGCAGCAAGCCCAATGACAATCGTTCCGATACCCATACTGATATCAGCATAGCCATTATTTTGCGCGATTAGCCCACCGGCAAGTCCGATGAAGCCATTTGAAACCATTAGTCCTAAAATCTTCATACGATCGGTTTGGATACCAAGTGAGCGGGCCATTTTTTCATTATCACCGGTTGCGATGAACGCTTGGCCTAATTCGGTATTTAAAAAGAAAGCGAGTAAGCCAATACTAATGATAACCAGAATGAGCCCTAATACAACGGAATCAAAAGATGCAGGAAGATTAGTTAGAAAGTGAGCAGAAAAAATTGTATTTTGTCCAAGTAAACTGATATTTGCTTTTGTTAAAATTCGTAGGTTAATTGAATATAAACTTGTCATGACAAGGATTCCAGCTAATAAAATCGGAATTTTACCTTTTGTATAAAGTAACCCGGTGGCTAGACCAGCTAGTGTCCCTGCTAGAAATGCAAAGAATGTGGCCAGAAGCGGGTTAACTCCGTGGATTAGACAAATCACAGTTACGCTGGCGCCCATTGGAAAAGTACCTTCGACAGTCATATCAGGAAAGTCTAAAATTCTAAATGAAAGATAAAGACCAAGACCTAAAACCCCCCATAGGAGTCCTTGTCCGATAGCAGATACAATAATTGTCATTTGATTAACTCTCCTTTATTTTTGGCTTGATCAATTAATGCTTGTGGAATTGTAATATTTAAGGCCTTTGCTGTTTTCAAATTAATAACAAGATCACCTTTTTTTACAAAATTAATTGGTGTTGTTGCAGGGACACTTTTTCCAGAAAGAACGGCAGCAGCCATTTTACCAGTGGCTACACCTAAATCATATTGGTTAATACTAATAGTTGCCAAGCCGCCATTTTTGACCATTGTATCTACTGCAGGGAAAATTGGAATTTTAGCTTGTGTCGCATTTTTAACGAGAGTCTGCATACTTGATGCTACTGTGTTATCCGTGGGGACATAAACGGCATCAACAGATGCTACGAGCGATTGTGACACTTGGTCAACATCATTTGTAGAGGTAATTGTTGCCGATTTAACTTCTAAGCCTGATTTGATTGCTGCAGATTTAAATTGTTGATACTGTTTTGTAGCTGAATCGTCACTTGATGTGTAAAGGACACCCACGGTTTTCATATTAGGTATTAGTTCCTTCATTAAAGCTAACTGTGCTTTAATAGGTGCTTGATCAGAAACACCGGTGATATTATTACCTGGTTTCTGATTGTTGCTAACTAAACCAGAACCTTTTGGATCAGTAACGGCACCTAAAATAATTGGTGTTTTTTTAGTTACATTAGCTAAAGATTGTGCAGAGGGTGTTGCGATACCAATCATGAGATTAACATTTTCATTATTAAACTTGTCACTCATTGATTTTAAATTACTTTGATCAGCTTCAGCATTTTGGAAATCAATATTCACAGACTTACCAGGTACGTAACCTTCTTTTTCTAATCCAGCAATAATTCCTTTATGAATCGCATCCAGTGCAGGATGTGTTGTTAATTGAAGAATACCAATTGTTGGTACTCCTTTAGCGTTTGAAAATGTTGTTGGTTGAAGTGTTGAGAAAAAAGCAATCACTAAGAATAAAAATAACGCAATAATGGTTCCAATTAATCGTTTCATTTTATAAGTACCCCTTTAATTTTTAATAAAAAAAGACAGTCCTCAGATTCGAGGGCCGTCTTGAAAGACAAAACCCCCGCATGAATATACTGATATCCATACAGGGGTTTTGATTTATAGAAACCAAACCGATATACAGATACAATCTGAATAGACAGATTATATCTGTAAAAAACAGACTACAATCTGAATAACCGGCTTTGCCAACGATTATTAAGTTTTACTTGTGAATAAGTCATAGGCTTGATTTCCTCTCTGAGTTAGTTGATAAATGTAGTATAGATAAATCTGATATTATTGTCAAATATTATTTAAAAGATTTTAAAAGTTATAAAGAGTATAATTTAGAAAACAACAAAATTGATTCGACATTCATAGTGCGGTATGATATTTTTATTGGGAATAGCGCACTATGAATTCATAATATGAGGTGAAAAACTATGAAAAAATCGTTAAAGATTGGTATTAGTATCGGAAGTATTTTAGTTTTGGGAATTCTTGGTGGAGCAAGTTTCAATCAAAGTATGCATTTTAATAAAGGCATCACAATTAATGATACAGATGTCAGTGGATTAAGTGTTGATAAAGTTATTAGTAAGTTAAAAAATGAAACGTCAAAAAATGTTATTTATGTAGGTAAAACAAAAATAGTCGATGCAAAAGATACAACAACTGGTTTTACTGATGAAGATAAGCCAGCGATTAAAGCATTGTTGAAGAAGCAACGTACCATTCTTCCTTCAAATGTTAAGAAAAATTATGCGATTGTTCCACAAAAGTTGAATACAACAGTTAAGGATCAATTAAAAGCACAATTAAAAACCCAACTAACAAAGTTAAATAAAACAAGAACAGTGGCTGTTGATGCAAGTCCCATTTTAAAAAATGGAAAAGTATCAGTAACACCTGGGAAAAAAGGGAATCAATATAATGTTAAGCAAATTTTAGCTGCCTATGATAAGGCTGGCTATAGTAGCATTACGAAGTTGAAGGATACTGAACTCCAACCTTTATCTGCTGACAGTAAAACAGTTAAAGCTGATACTGAAAAATTGGATACACTAGCTGCTAGACAGACTGTTTATACCGTTCAATCAACGAAGTATACGTTGAAGGGTGCAGATATTCTTAAGCAAGCAACTGTTGAAGATGGTAAATATGTTGTTGATACGAGTGGTATTTCTGCAAAAGTAGATGAAATTAATAAGAAACAAGCAACATTGAATAAAAAGTATAATTTTAAAACGGCTACAGGAAGTACTGTTCCAGTTAGTGGACAATCATATGGTTGGGCCCTTGGAATGAATGACTCAGTGACACATGTTTTGACAGCGTTAGAAGATGGTACTGCAGCTATTGACGCAACCAATGATAAATATGGTGTTGGCTATAATACTTATGGAACTGGTTACACAACGACTGCAAATGATGGACTTGGAGATACGTATGCTGAAGTGTCAATTGCGCAGCAGAAAGTTTGGATCCATAAAAATGGCAAGGTTGTTTTAACAACTGATGTTGCAACTGGTAAACATAGTACTGGTGAAGATACAACTAAGGGTGTTTGGTATATTATGTACAAACAAACGCCATCAATACTTAAAGGTAGTGAAGTTGGTAAAGCTAATTATTCTGTCAAAGTTAGTTACTGGGCTCAATTCACAAATAGTGGAATTGGTTTCCATGACGCTAGTTGGAGAACAAATTGGTCTAAAACAGCTTATCTTAAAGATGGTTCTGGTGGTTGTGTTAATACAAAACCAGCCGCAATGGCAACTTTATTTGCGAACGTTTCACAAAACGAACCTGTTGTTGTTTATTAATTTAAGGCTTAATCAGTTCTTAAACTGGTTAAGCTTTTTTTAATGATTTATTATTAATAACTTCATAGATAAGTCATAAAGCCAAGGTAGTATGAACCTATACCAGAAAGGAAGTTTAACAAAATGAAAATAGATAAAAACAAAGATAATAAATTAATAAGTGATAATATCGTTTCTGCACAAGTCATTGCGTTGAACAATCATATTATTACTGTAAAAACTGAAAATTCAGAAATTATAAAAATTAAACAACCAAATAGTACAAAAAATGACAAGATATTTCTAGAGACAATGAAAGATATTTTACGGTCGGGATTGTGGATTCCTGTGAATCGAGTCATGCAAATTATAATGCGTTATGACTGGTTTGATACGCCATTTGAAGAATATAGTTATGTATAGAAATCATGTATAATAACGTTAGAGGTGGCAGGGATGACGATTAAATTAATTGCAGTAGATTTAGATGGTACATTTTTAAGGGATGATAAATCATACGATAAAGAAAGATTTTCGCATCAATTTGAAAGGATGCAACAACAGGGAATACATTTTGTGGTAGCAAGTGGGAATCCAACCTTAGCCATTGAACAATATTTTAAAGAAATTAAAGATAAAATTGGTTACGTTGCTGAAAATGGAGCAGTCATTCAAGATGCAAAAGAGTTATTGAAAGAATACATTTTTGAAAATAGTCTCTATCAAGAAACGATTCAGTATTTGAAGGAAACATTCACTGAAATAGGACTATTAGCGGTTAATAATCAAGGAGGTTTCTATGATAAACGGGAATCTGATACATTTATTCAAGATGTAAATGATTATTATCCGAAAGTAACCGGAGTCGATAATTTGGTATCACTTAATCAAGGAATTTCTATGCTGACGGGTCATTTTCCCGTGTCGTTATATGAAAGAATATCATTACAATTAAATACTGAAATGAATAATAAACTTCAAGCAAAAGCGTCTGGATTTGGTTATATTGATATTAATTTAGTGAACGCGACAAAGAAAAACGGCATAAATTTACTACAAAATCGTTGGCAAATCTTGGATGAAGAAGTTGCGACATTTGGGGATAATGATAATGATCAAGAAATGTTGGCGTTCACGCCGAATAGTTTTTCTATGGCTAGCGGATCAAAGTTAGCTAAAAAAACAGCAAAACACATCATTGGGTTGAATCAAAATGATAGTGTTTTGGATAGCATTGATGATATTTTAAATCATAAATTGTAAAGAAACGTTCTTTTCCAAGGGGCGTTTCTTTTTAGTTCTTTGTATCCGTTTACTTATGCAGTATAATAGAGTTATTAAAGCATAATCGGAGGAATGTAATTTTGACAGTCAAGATAATTGCAGTGGATTTAGATGGTACATTTTTAAGAGATAATAAAACGTTTGATGAAGTTAGATTTAGTCACCAATTAGTTGAACTAAAAAATAAAGGGATTCATTTCGTGGTAGCAAGTGGAAATCAAGTTATGAAAATTAAAGATATTTTTAAACGTATCTCTGGTGAAATAGGTTACGTTTCAGATAACGGTGCGGTTATTTATGATGGCAACACCCATATCAGATCATTTAATATTGATCCAGCCGTATTTGAAAAAACAGTTTTATATATCCAAAAGGTATCGCCAAATTATGGAATCTTAGCATCAACAGATGAGAGTGGGTATATTGATGCAAGTGAGTCTGATAACTTTGTAGAAATGGCTAATACGTACTATCCAGACATTATTAAGGTCCCTAATTTAAGTAAGGTTGAAAAAACTATTTCTAAAGTTACGATTAATGGCCCCATTGACGAATATAAAACATTTGCGGTTAAATTAAAAGAAAATGTTGATGAATCATTAGTTGCAAAAGTTTCTGGTTTTGGATTTATTGATATCAATGTTAAAGAGGCAACAAAACAAAATGGGTTAAATGCTTTGCAAGAATTATGGGATGTAAAAGATGATGAAGTAGTAACCGTTGGAGATAATGATAATGATGCTGAGATGTTGGCATACACACCATTAAGTTTTGCAATGGAAAAGTCTTCAAATATGGCAGCTAAAATGGCAAATCATCGTATCGGTTCAAATCAAGATGATAGCGTCTTAGATTTAATTGATGACGTTTTAGCAGGTAAATATTAAAATATAATTTAGATAATGACGTAAAAATAAGTGATGATTATCACTTATTTTTTTACAAAAAAAACCACTTTCTTGTGAAAGTGGCAGATAATTAAATTTATTTAGAAACAACGCTAAAACGTTCTTGATGATGTGAATTAGATTCAATTTCATCAACCAATGCGATAGAGAAGTCGGCATAGCTAATTTCACTATTACCTTGTGAATTCATTGTTAAAACGTCACCGGCAATTTGATAGTGGCCTGTTTTTTCGCCACTAGGATTGAAAAATGCAGCTGGTGAAATATAGACCCAATCTACATTTGAAACGGTACGGAGTGTGACTAAAGCATCACGCATATTTTTGGCTGTTGCTTTAGCACCTTCAGGGAAGTCAGGTGTATCACCAAGTAACAGTGTTTTTTCAGAATCAACGAAAAGACTACTTGCGCCACCAACAATAACGAGCTTAACCTTAGTATCAGCTAAGATATCCGTTAAATGTTTTAATGATGTTTGATGAAGATTTTCTTGACCAAATGGAGCGTTAAAAGCATCTACAATAACATCAAATAATTCTAAATCAGCAGTTGTTAACTTGAAAAGATCTTTTTCTATAAAAGGAACATCTTCTGTTAATTTGCTTTTATTTCTAATAATAGCAGTAACATCTAAATGACGAGAAACTGCCTCTTTTAATGTAGATTGTCCTTGTTTACCAGTTGCACCAATAATTCCAATTTTCATTTTATAACTCCCTTTCTAAGTAACTGTCTTCACAATAGTTGAATGACATTTTTTTGTCAAAGAATAAGTCGTCAGGTTACATCTTTATTTTAACTGATAAATATGGTATGTTTATAGTTGTTATGGGGATGTTCAGGATTCGACAGGTATAGGTTGAGCTTGGATTGCGTTTCGAAGTTTGCGTCTTCGTTAAAACGCTCAGTTAAATTATAACTGCAAAAAATAATAGTAATACTTACGCTTTAGCTGCTTAATAGCGCTCTAACGTAGATCCTCCTAGTATCGTCCATGTGCTAGATCTGGGTCCTAAATTAAGTGGACTTACGTTAACTTCTTCCACCTGGAGAAGTTAAAAGAGACTAATCAGGTTAGTCAGACGTGTTAGCCCTGTTATACGGCGCTACGGTTGGCGAATTTTAAATAGTATAACTATGAACGTAGATGTTTGAGTGGCAATATGCTTGGACGCGGGTTCGACTCCCGCCATCTCCATTTTACAGTTTGAATAAGGTTGAAAAGCCTTATAAAATATCACTTTTGCATTTTAAAAGTTTGAATAAGATTGAATGAGTTTGAATGCAAATTAAGGTGTTTTTAAGGTGATTTTTGACAATCCTATTCAACATAACAGATGAAAAGATGACTTGATTCGACGAGTTATCTTTTTTATTTTGCCATAAAATTAGAGGTCTATTATGAAAAAATAAATTAATTTGTTAGAAATTACGGACACAAAAAATGACCATTTACAAAGGATTATTTTTGTAAGTAGTCGTTTTTTACGAACTTTATATTAAAATAAAGGTATAAACCAAGAAAGAATATAGTTAGTAACCATATCTAATATTGGAGATAGAGGTTAACTCTTTTAATTTTTTAGATTGATTGTCAGATAAAGGTTGTTCATCATTCCTGATGGCTTTAGAAAGATCTAAGTTCATGCGACTTAAAATGAATGGAACAGAAGAACGTTTTTGTTTTAGTTCTTCGAGATAAGCTTGTAACGTAATTTTAAGTGTATTATTACCATTATTTGTACTTAAATCAGTTAATAAATCGGTAATAATTTGTTCGGCCTGTTTTCCACGATCATCTCCGCCGGAAAACCATTTTAATTTATTCATAGACTAGAACTCCTTAATTTATTTGTATTAACTAATAATATATTAAAATATATAAATTAAAGAGAAATAGTTAACATAATAAATGATAAATATGGTCCCAGTTGATCATTAAAATATAAATTAACCTACCAGTTTATGCCTGCCATATTTGTTGGAAGTATATTTTATCTTTAAAAAGTGGAATTATTTTTAGTTGATTTAATGACTAATCTTTGTAATACTAAATTTATAAAAATTTAGGGGGTTCGTATGTCAAAAGGTAGAGTTGAAGCGTTCACAGATGCTGTAGTTGCTATTATTATGACAATCATGGTTTTAGAGTTAAAAGCACCAGAGGGAGACACATTTTCAGATTTAATACCGCTTCAAAGTACTTTTTTAGCTTACGTATTAAGTTTCTTTTTAATTGGTGTCACCTGGAATAATCATCATCACATGTTTCAATTGGCGGATAAAATCAATGGGCGGGTGTTGATTGTTAATACTGGATTTATGTTTGTAATGTCATTCATGCCATTTGCAACAAGCTGGGTTGGTGAACATTATAATAAATTTGCGCCTGCCTTTTTATATGGCCTTGTCTTTCTATTATTTAATATTATGTATGTAGTATTAACTAATGAATTACTTCGAGCAAATGGGCCTGAATCAAATTTAGCAAAAGCAATTAAAAATGACAATAAAACATGGGTGTCGTTATCTTTTTCACTTATTGGATTGATGTCAGTATTTATTAAACCAGAGTTGGTGTTAATTTTTTGTCTGATTGTACCATCAATTTGGTTTATACCTAATCGATTAATTGAAAATTTCTATAAAGACAAATGAAAAAAAGTTCCAACAAGAAATTTCTTGTGTAATAATCCCTTTATGGTTGTCAGATGAAATAATATAATTTCATCCGATAATCATGGAGGGATTTTTGTATGTCC